>CAVACS010000033.1:0-15149 GCA_963587105.1 Anaerovoracaceae bacterium
GTTATCTTCGACCCCGTCCATGAGGAGAAGGCTTCTCTTGAGATTGTTTCAACTTCATCCGGAATCGTCACATCTGTCTTTCCTGCCGGTACTGCGACGACTGTCTTTCCGTCCTTTGAATAGAGAACTCCGTCCTCTGACTTGACATAAGGATTATTATCGTCAACAGTCAGCTCTGTGAGAGAAGCCTCGGACCAGAATGCAATCACGGAAGAGCCGTTATCTTTTCCGGGATTGAGGGTTGAGGGCAGATGGAGCTTTTCTATACCTGTCCCGCTGAAGGCTCCGTTCCTGATTTCCTCGAGTCCCTCGTTGAGGGTGATACTCCTGAGAGCAGAGCAGTTGTCGAATGAATAAGAACCGAGAACTTTCATAGAGGAGGGGAGAGTGACTGATTCAAGCTCTTTATTATAATAAAAGGCATAGTCACCCGTTTCACGGAGGGCTGCCTCATCGGCAAAGGAAATGGTTTTGAGTTGAGTATTTGCAAGGGCATGAGAGCCGATCGACCTTACGTCCTTTCCGATGGTGACAGATGTTATCTTAGCGCAGTAAAAAGCATAGTCTCCGATTCTTGTCACACCGTCCTCCACTATGAGGGTATTGAAGCCAAGTTTACTCCACGCTCTGTATTGAGCACTCGTGTAATCATAGACGGCGCCGGCGCCTCTGAGAGTCAGTGTTTTATCCTTTTCGTCAAAGACGGCCGCTGTGTAGTCTCCGCATCTGTAGCCGTGGCAGATTGTACATATGTCATCACTGCCGAAGCTGTGATTACCTGTTTCTTCTGCTGTTTTTGAATATCCGCAGAGAGAACATGAGGATGTTACTTCGCCTTTTTCCAGGCAAGATGTGCTCGTCTCTCTTTCAGTCTTATGTACACCTCTCTCTTCTACCTGATGCGAACAAGTAGATACCCTGTAGTGTTCCGCGTCATCGTACTTCCAGCTTTTCTCGTCAAAAGGATGCTCGAAGAGAGTTTCGATTACATATGAACAGACCGGACATCTTTTTTCAAGAATAATATCTCCATCCTCTGTCTTCTCCTCCGTTCTGACGAGCTCGGAGGAGTGCTCCTCTCTGTCGCTCCTGTCATCTTTCTTCCAGTGGGAGCTGCTGTCACATTTGTAAGACGTTGAACTGCTGTCCTCTCCGCGAGCAGATCCGGGGCTGCATGAGAGAGATAGAACAAGGGAAGAGACAATTATGATTGAGAGAATAAGCTTTCGCATTAGAACCACTCCTTTCTCCTATGATCGGGGTAGCAGATTGAAAAAGTCAAAGGAATTCTACACGTTGTAAAGCTTTTTCCCCCGGGAAAGGTACCACTTCTTTCTTTCTTCAAGGAGGGCGTCGAGGTTGACTCCGTCTGCTGCTTCCTCGTCGATGGCGATGACGAAGAGCTCGAGGCCGAGGGAAGTGTATTCGCTCTGGAGCCGTCTGTTTGTGTGGATGCCGAGATCGAGCCTGAAGCGTTCGTCGGCGTAGCTTTTGACAGCATCATCGGTTTTATAGAGATAGACCTCATCACTCTTGAGGTTCCTGATAGAGCAGACTGCTCTTATACTGTCCTGTCTCAGAAATTCTTTCGGAATTGACATGATTTTATTCTATAAAAAAATAAAGAATTGCGCAAATGTCCGATTTATCGGAAAAAAGTTTCTAATTCAAACAAAAATTCCGACATTTGTTGTGTTTTACTGCTTTATTTTTGGATTTTGAATGTTTAGAATAGGAAACTGAGGTTTTCTAAATGGAACAGCAGATTCAAGATTTAATTAACTCGATAAAGAAGGAAGGCATCGACAGTGCCAACGAAGAAAAGCGGAAAATCATCGAAGAGGCTGAGGCGAAGGCTCAGGCTATCATAAAGGAGGCCAATGCCGAGAAGGATAAACTCCTTTCTGATTCAGTCAAGCAGATCGAGAAGGAGAGGGAGAGCCTGAAAGAGTCCCTCAGGATGGCAGCCCGTGACCTCTCGCTCTCATTCAGGAAGGAAGTTGAAGGCAAGATCCAGGCACTCCTTGACGAGAAGGTGAAAGAAGCGTTCGATTACGAGACGCTGAAGTCGCTTCTGAAGACTGTCATCGAAGCCGAGTTCAAGGGTGATGTCACCGTTGTTCTTCCGCTAGAGAAGCAGAAGGAAGTCGCACTCTCTCTCGCCTCCGAACTTGCATCCGAACTCACAAAGGGCGTTGACCTGACATTCTCGGCGTCACTCCAGGGCGGATTCAGAGTCGTCTCGAAGGACGGCAGGGCATTTATCGACCTCTCCGACGACGAGTGCGTCAAGCTGTTATATCCATATATATCATCATCGGTCAGAGAACTTATCTAAAGGAGAAGTGCGGTGGCTGAGTACATCTATTTTATCGCATCTCTTCCTTATCTCTCTGTCGAGCGTGAGTCTCCCTTCGATTATGAGACCTTTCTCTCGCTCGCATCTGAGCAGCTTTCGACAAAGGACTATGCATTATTGAAGAAGGCTACGTTCGACCACGAGAAGGAGAAGGTGTCGAGCCGCATAATATCCGACTGGGATGACTTCAACTATTCTCTGAGTGAATACCTGACAGAGGAGAGGGCAAAGAAGCTCGGAAAGAAGGATGTGCGCTACAATGCACGCTGTGCGCATAACGAGGATATACAGAAGAAGGCCGAGGCCATCGTGAGGATACCGGATCCGCTTGAAGCGGAGAAGGCGATACTCGCCGAGTATTTCTCCTTCCTCTCGTCCCATGAAGTGGATTCGCAGTTCTCGCTCGACGCTCTCATCATCTACGGCCTTTTACTTCAGATCAAGGAGCGTGTCTCCTCGTTCGACAGTGCTGAGGGCAGAGAGGAGTTCGATCGACTTTATCAGGAAATCAGAAAAGATATTTCCTTAAGGAGTAACTTATGAGTAATAAAACCGGCAGCGTTGTCGGTGTAAACGGCAACCTCGTCAAAGTAAAGTTTGACGATACTGTAATCAAGAACGAAGTCGGCTTCATTCTCGTCGGAGACGAGAGCCTCAAGGGCGAGGTCATTCGTGTCACTGGAAGCATTGCAGACCTGCAGGTCTATGAAGATACCTCCGGGCTTTCTGTCGGTGACAGAGTCGAGTTCACAGGCTCCATGCTCTCCGTATCCCTCGGACCCGGGCTTCTTACACAGGTCTACGACGGTCTTCAGAACCCGCTTGGAAAGCTTGCCGAGAAGTGCGGCTTCTTCCTGCAGAGGGGTGTCTACCTCGACCCCATTCCCAATAACGAATGGGACCTGAAGGTTACCAAGAAGCAGGGCGACACCGTCTTTGCAGGAGACAGCTTTGCTGAAGTGCAGGAGCTTCTCTTTACTCATAAGATCATGGTTCCCTTTACACTCCAGGGTGAATGGAAGATCTCATCAATCGTATCCGACGGCAGATACCGCGCAAAGGATACCATCTGTACGATAGAGAACCAGAAGGGCGAGAAGAAGGAACTTTCGATGATCATCACACAGCCTGTCAAGGTTCCTATCAGGGGATATTCGGAGAGGCTGAGGCCCAATGAGCCGATGGTCACGAAGATCAGACTCATCGACACATTCCTTCCTGTCGCAAAGGGCGGAACGTACTGTATCCCGGGACCCTTCGGTGCCGGAAAGACAGTCCTGCAGCACCTGACAAGCAAGAACGCCGACGTCGACATCGTAATCATCGCGGCATGCGGTGAGCGTGCGGGTGAGGTTGTCGAGACGCTCAAGGAGTTTCCGGAGCTCATCGACCCGAGAACGGGCAGATCCCTCATGGAGAGAACAATCATCGTCTGTAACACATCGAGTATGCCTGTCGCGGCGAGAGAGGCTTCTGTCTACACGGCTGTAACAATGGCCGAGTATTACAGGAACATGGGACTTGATGTGCTTCTTCTTGCCGACAGTACATCACGCTGGGCACAGGCAATGAGAGAGATGAGCGGAAGGCTGGAGGAGATTCCCGGAGACGAAGCATTCCCTGCATATCTTGAAAGCCGTATCGCGGAGTTCTACGAGAGGGCGGGAAAGGTAAGACTGAGGGACGGTTCGATCGGTACCGTCACAATCGGCGGAACTGTTTCCCCCGCCGGCGGTAACTTCGAAGAGCCCGTCACACAGGCAACACTCAAGGTTGTGGGGGCTTTCCACGGACTCTCGAGAGAGAGAAGCGACGCAAGAAAGTATCCTGCCATCGACCCGCTCGATTCCTGGTCGAAGTATGAGGGAATCATCCCGAAGAAGGATGTCGACTATGCATATTCGTTCGTAAGAAGAGGCAGCGAGATCAATCAGATGATGAAGGTCGTCGGCGAAGAGGGAACGACTCTTGACGACTATGTCATCTACCAGAAGGGCGAGTTCGTCGACTCATGCTACTATCAGCAGAACTCCTTCGACCCCGTTGATGCGACAGTCTCCGTCGAGAGACAGAAGCACGTCTTCTCGACACTGCTTGAAATTCTGAGAGCAGATTTCAATCTTGCAGACAAGAAGGAAGCGAGAAGCTTCTTCAACACCCTCAGACAGAAGTTCCTCGACTGGAACGGCACGAGAGAGGATCTTCCTGAATACGAAATAATCGAGAAGGAAATCAGATCCTTCTTCACACAGAAGGAGAGATAAGCTATGCAGAAGGTATATACGAAAATCGAATCAATCGTCGGCAATGTCATCACAGTAAAGGCCGACGGTGTCAGAAGCGGGGACCTCGCACTTGTCTCCACGCCTACAGGATCGTCGTATGCAAACGTCATCAAACTCGACGGAGAATTAGTGTCACTCCAGGTCTTCAGCGGTGCCAACGGTATTTCGACAGATGCTGAGGTGAGATTCCTGGGCGTTCCCATGAGAGTCTCCTTCTCGGAGAACCTCCTCGGAAGAGTCTTCGACGGCGCTGGAAAGCCCAGGGACAACGGCCCGGAGCTGGACGAGAACATGGTCAGAATCGGCGGCCCGTCCGTCAATCCTGCTCGTCGTATAATCCCGCGCAACATGATACGTACCGGTATTCCTATGATCGACGTCTTCAACACACTTGTCGAATCACAGAAGCTTCCTATCTTCTCCATATCCGGTGAGCCGTACAACGAGCTTCTTGCACGAATTGCAATGCAGGCCGAAGTCGACATCATAGTCCTCGGCGGTATGGGTCTCAAGTACGACGACTATCTCTTCTTCAAGGATACACTTGAAAAGAGCGGTGCACTCTCGCGTACAGTCATGTTCGTCCATACGGCATCGGACCCGACAGTCGAATGTACACTTGTTCCTGATCTTTCCCTTGCTGTAGCAGAGCAGTTCGCACTCCAGGGAAAGAAGGTTCTTGTTCTCCTTACAGATATGACGAACTTTGCAGATTCCCTCAAGGAGACTGCAATCACAATGGAACAGGTTCCGTCCAACCGCGGTTACCCCGGTGACCTCTATTCCCAGCTTGCTTCACGCTATGAGAAGGCAGTCGACTTCGAAGGTGCCGGATCTGTCACTATCCTCGGCGTAACGACAATGCCGGGCGACGACGTCACACACCCGATTCCCGACAACACGGGATACATAACGGAAGGCCAGTACTACCTCAAGGGCGGAAGAATCGAACCTTTCGGAAGCCTTTCGCGTCTCAAGCAGAACGTCAACAGCTCCACACGTGACGACCACCGCGCCCTCATGGACGCTATGATCAAGCTCTACTCATCCTACCGTGATTCACTCGAGAAGAAGAGCATGGGCTTCATGATGTCGGACTGGGACGAGAAGCTTCTCAAGTACGGTGCACTCTTTGAAAAGAAGCTCATGGACCTCTCTGTGAACATTCCTCTCGAAGAGGCTCTCGACACAGGATGGAAGATCCTTTCCCAGTGTTTCGAGAAGGAGGAGACTCCTCTCAAGAGCGATCTCATCAAGAAATACTGGCCGGAGTAAAGGAAGCACATGGCTAAGATAAAACTGACTAAGAACGAGCAGAAGAAACAGAAGGACAGCCTCAAGCAGTTCCAGCGCTATCTTCCGACTCTGCAACTTAAGAAGCAGCAGCTTCAGGTCGTCATACGGCAGAGCGAGAGGGAAATCGAGGAGATCAAAGAGGAGCAGAAGAAGCATGTCTCTTCAATCGAGAGCTGGATTGCCGTCTACGGCGGCAACAGAGAGCTTTCTCCCGCCCGTTCGATTGGAAATCTTGTTTCCATTAAGGAGATCAGCATTACAAAGGGTAATGTCGCAGGTGTTACGGTTCCTGTCTTCAACTCGCTCGAGTTCGATGATATCGAATACGACCTCCGCGAGTACCCACTGTGGGTTGATTCGGCACTGGTGACGCTGAGAGACAACGCCCGCTACGACGCCATCATCGCCGTCCTTGAGGAAAGAATCAGGATACTCTCGAGAGAGCTCAGGACTACAACTCAGAGAGTCAATCTCTTTGAGAAGGTCAAGATCCCCGAGGCGAAGGAGAATATCAGGGTGATAGGAATCTACCTCCAGGATCAGCAGACAAGTGCTGTCGTCAGAGGAAAGATCGCGAAGAAGAAGATGGTGAGGGTAAGCTAGATATGATAACACCAATGAAGAAAATCACCATCCTGTGCTCGGAGAGAGACAGAATGAAGACTGTCTCATCGCTGAGAATCTTCGGTCTTGTACATGTCGATAATGTCGTTACAAAGACGCAGTCGGCGCTTTCCCTCGAGAGTGAGAACAGCGCTCTCAACAAGGTTCTCTCCTTCCTCGACGGCTACCGCGACAAGAAGAATCCCGTAAAGGAGGAGAGCATCTCTGATGAGAAGATCAGAGCTCTTTCCTCCTCCGTTCTCGCCCTTATGGACGAGGAAGCGCATAACAGCGAGAAGAGAAGGGCGCTCACGGCCGAAATCGAGAGGGTCAGCCCGCTCGGAGACTTCGATCCCGAGGAGCTTTCTTCTCTCACTTCTCTCGGATACGACATAACTCTCTATTACATCGGAAAGAAGGAGAAGGAGAAGCTCAGAGAGGACGAGAGCGTATCGTTTATTTCTCTCAGGACAGACAGCAAGAACGATTGTATCGCACTTCTGAACTCGACTCTTCCCCAGGGAATTCCTGCACAGAGGATAGTTCCTCCATCGAAGAGACTCTCTCTTCTCGAGAACGAGCTGATGCTTCTTACAAAGAGAAATGAGGAGATCGAGAAAATATACCGCGACAGCGTCAGATACACTGGCTCTATAAAGGACCTCATGGCACGAAACGACGAGGAGATATTCTTCCGCCGTGTCGGAGCAAGTGTCGAAGAGGCCGAATCCGTATGCTTCATCTCCGGCTATATTCCCGAAGAGAAGTCCGATGCCTTCAAATCTTACTGTGCATCCGAAAGCCTCGGCTATATCATCGACGATCCCTCCGACGAGGATAATCCCCCGACGCTCATGAAGCACAAGGGCTTTATAAAGTATGTGCAGCCGTTATATGACGCACTCGGTCTTGTGCAGGGCTACAGGGAGAAGGACATATCACTCTATTTCCTTGTCTTCATGGCGCTCTTCTTCGCCATGATCCTCGGAGATGCAGGCTACGGACTCCTGCTGCTTCTCGGGGGCATTGCCCTCAATGCAAAGAGCAGGAAGTGCTCGGACATGAACGCACTTCTCTATATCTTCAGCGGAGCGACAATACTATGGGGTGCGCTGACGGGAACATGGTTCGGAAGCGAGATGATTCTCGAGAAGCTTCCCTTCCTGAAGCTCTTCGTAATCCCGGATCTGA
The DNA here is from genome assembly GCA_963587105.1 of Anaerovoracaceae bacterium. Lineage (GTDB taxonomy): Bacteria > Spirochaetota > Spirochaetia > Sphaerochaetales > Sphaerochaetaceae > Ornithospirochaeta. The sequence continues at coordinate 7,735 of CAVACS010000033.1, forward strand.
CGAACTTCCCCGACCTCTTCGGCATGGACAGCACGCTTGTTCAGAACAACATGATGAGCCTCTGCTTCTCCATAGGATGTGTTCATCTGGGGCTCGCGAGAGCACTCTGTATTATCGACAAGATAAAAACGAAGGATATCTCGCTTCTTTCGGACTGCGGATGGCTTCTCAATACGATTCTCCTCTATCTCCTGTCGCTCTACCTCGTTGTAGACGCAGACGTGCCGCTTTCAAAGATTGCAGCGGGAGTGGGACTGGGCTTCGTCCTTGTATGTCTCTTTGCTTCCTGTGAACCGGGTAAGCCTCTTGGAGAGGGAATAAAGGAATCCCTTGCTTCCTTCTTCACGAACTTTCTCGATACCATCTCATGCTTCTCCAACGTGATGAGCTACATAAGACTCTTCGCTGTAGGACTTGCCTCCCTTGCCATTGCACAGTCGTTCAACGGTATGGCGGAGGGTGTGATGCACGGCTTCACGATTCCCCTCGGAATTCTGATCCTCATCCTCGGGCATGCGGTTAATCTTGTAATGGGATTTCTGTCTATCATCGTACACGGTGTCAGACTCAACATCATGGAATTCTCCGGCCAGGTCGGTGTCGAATGGTCCGGATACAAATATGAACCCTTTTCACTGAAGGGCGGTATAATAACAGAAGAAACTCAAAGGAGTTAAAAAATGGATTACAGTTTCTTGATCTACATCGGTATGGCATGTGCTCTCTGCTTCTCGGCAGTAGGCTCTGGTTTCGGCGCAGTTAAGGCTTCTCTCGCAGCTGTCGGCGGTTGGAAGAAGTGCTACATCAACGGCAAACAGGATCCGTTCATCATGGTCGGTTTTGCAGGTGCACCTCTCACACAGACAATCTACGGCTTCCTGCTTTCGAACTTCATCGCTGCAAAGCTCGCGACTCCCACTTTCGCATACGGCCTCTTAAGCCTCTTCATCGGCGCTTTCGCAGGTGCTGTCATCGGTATCTCGGCTCTCTTCCAGGGCAAGGTTGCCGCTGCATCCGCTGACGCTCTTGCAGAGACAGGTAAGGGTACTGCTAAGTATTTCATCGTCATCGGTATCATCGAGACGGTCGCTCTCTTCACACTCGTCTTCAGCCTCCTCGTTCTCAACAACTGAGGAAAGACCAAAGAACGAAGCGGCATTCCTCGCGGGGTGCCGTTTTTCTTTGCCTGATTCTCTCCTGGGTGCGATAATAAGAAAAAGTGAGGATCATATGTTCATCAGAGAAGTCATTCTTGTCGTAAGCAACCTCGAAAAGAGCATTGAGTTCTATTCACTCATCTTCAAAGATCTGCCCCGAAAGAGAGGAAGCAGGGCTGAATTCAACTGCGGTCTTGTACTCTGCAGTGAGAAAGAGTGGCATAGTGAAACAGGACTATCCGGCACCCCGGATTATAATCTCAGCCATTCTTCTACTCTCGTCTTCGAGAGTGACGACTTCTTCCCGGTTGTCGAGAGTATACTCGAGAGCGGCCTCATGAGTCATATCGTAAATGTCGGCAACAACAGCATCACCCTTACTGACTACGACTCGAATGTCCTTATCATCCGCTCCGCGGGAAAGGAGCATGCAACAGACGACTGCTATACATCAGTCGGAAAGTGTCAGACAGCGTGGGTGTTCACATCTGAGACAATTGGAAAAAAAGGTCCTTTCTGCTAGAGTAGCGGTATGCTGAAGGACAATATAAAGAACATAGATCGATTTATCTTTCTCGATCCTCTCCTTGATGGTTTCAGAAGAGACGAGATGCATGAAGCATTACCTCCCGAGTCGTTCATCTGTGACAGGGATAACACGACACTCTTTCTTGTCGAGAAGGGAAGGTGCTCGTTTGCCCTCGGATGGAGAGAGAACGAGAACAACAGGGAGGTTCTTGCCGTGATGAACGCTATCGAGGATGAATTCGTCCTCTATCTTCCGGGCGAGCCCTATACATTCAGGCCCGATGACGGCGCTCTTGTCAAAGTCTGGGGGAAGGTATGAATTCGGCACTGAGTGCATTTATCCGCGGCCTCGAGATCGGAGGCTCCTCTCCCGTCAGAGTCCAGACGATGTGGGATGAGCCGATCAATAATGTAAATCCGGAAGATGTCGTGAAGAGAATATACTCTCTCCAGAAGGAAGGCCTCGACATCATCCGCTTCAGCTACGTCTCCTCCCTCGACAGGGAGAACTTCTCGTATATCTCGAAGCATTCTCCGATTCCTGTCGTTGCCGATATCCACTTCGATTACAGAATGGCACTCGAGGCACTTGACTGCGGTGCCGACAAGATAAGGATCAATCCCGGTAATATCGGGGAGAAGTGGAAGACGAGGGAGATAGTGGAGAGGGCAAAGGCTCTCGACCGGTGCATAAGAATCGGGCTCAATACCGGATCTCTTCCGAAACACGGGAAGGGGGAGGATGAAGCTGAGCTTATGGTCAATACAGCTCTTGAATACATCTCGGACTTCGAAGCCTGGGGCTTCAGGAACACCGTGGTATCTCTCAAGAGCAGTGATATCGAAAAGACTGTGAGGGCGTACACACTCTTTTCCGAGGTATCTCCGTATCCGCTGCATCTCGGGGTGACGGAGGCTGGAAATGCCATCACTTCCTCTGTCCGGTCGACATGGGCCCTCGGTAACCTCCTTAAAAACCATATAGGTGACACTATCCGCATTTCGATAAACGGTTCTATCGAGGACGAGGTTCTCGCCGCATGTGAAATACTCCGTACCCTCGGCCTGAAAAAGAGCGGCGTGAGACTTGTAGCATGCCCGCGCTGCGGCCGCCACACCTTCGACTCCGTCGGCTTTGTCGAAAAGATACAGCACCGTCTTCTCTCACTCGAGAGAAACATAACGGTTGCCGTAATGGGGTGCTCGGTCAACGGCCCGGGAGAGGCACACTCTGCCGACTATGCCGTCACCGGCAACGGACGCAAGGTTTTCATCTATAAGAATGGAGAACTATTCAGAACACTCGATAATCCCCTAGAAGCGGAAAACGCACTTTTTGAAGCGATTGAACAATGAACGATGAAATAATCATAAAGGGTGCCAGGGAGCACAACCTCAAGAACATAGACATAACACTGCCGAAGAACAGGCTCGTCGTCATCTCCGGACTTTCGGGCTCGGGAAAGAGCAGTCTTGCCTTCGACACAATATTTGCAGAGGGACAGCGACGCTACATGGAGTCGCTCTCATCCTATGCAAGGATGTTTCTCGGGCGACTAGAGAAGCCGGATGTTGACAGCATCGAGGGCCTCAGTCCCGCCATCGCCATAGAGCAGAAGTCGACGAACCGCAACCCGCGTTCAACTGTCGGCACCGTCACCGAAATCTACGACTACTACAGACTTCTCTGGGCGAGAATCGGAAAGACGTACTGCCCCAGGTGCGGACGTGAGATCGAGGAGGTTACAGTCGACCAGATCATGGACTTTATCTTCTCCCATCCCGAGGAGGGCAAGCTCATCATCCTCTCCCCGATAGCACGTAACAGAAAGGGTGAGTTCAGAGGGGTTCTCGAGGACGCAAAGAAATCGGGATATCTCAAAGCCGAGATAGACGGCAGGATCTACAACCTCGACGAGGAGTTTCCACCGCTCGAGAAGAATATAAAGCACAACGTCTCCATCGTCGTCGACAGGGTCAAGAACAGGAAGGATGCCAGAACACGCATAAGCGAAGCTGTGGAGAAGGCCGCTTCAATGAGCGGCGGACTCATCGAAGTGAACTACCTCGACGAAGGAAAGAGGGAGCTCTACAACGAGAAGAACAGCTGCCCGGAGTGCGGAATCGCAATACCGGATCCGGAGCCGAGGCTCTTTTCATTCAACTCACCCCTCGGAGCATGCCCGGAGTGCAACGGCCTGGGCTACAGGGAGGAATTCGATGCGGACAAGATAATTCCCGACAGAAGCCTGAGCTATCTTCAGGGTGCCATCCTCACGCACTCCCCGACGGCAAAGACATACCGCAGCGGACTCGAGGCACTATTCCGTCACTATGGCTTTGATTTCAATACTCCTTTTTCCCTTCTTCCGGACTGGTTCATGAACATCATCCTCTACGGAGGAGGTGACAAGCTCGACTATTCATATACAGCCACATCTTCAACTGGTAAGACCTACGTCCAGCATAAGGAATACGAGGGCATAATCCCCGAGCTCACCAGACGCCGCCGTATGACGGAAAGCATGGGGATGATGACGTTCTACGACCAGTATATGAGCGAGATCACTTGTCCGAAGTGTAAAGGAGACAGACTCAAGAAGGAGGCTCTCTCTGTCAAGATAAAGGGTCTGAATATAATCGATGCGACTAAGATGAGCGTAAGAGAGTCCATCGACTTCTTCTCTTCTCTAGAACTCACAGAGAACGAGAAGACTATATCGAGTCAGATCCTCAAGGAGATAATGTCCCGCCTCTCCTTTCTCGACAGGGTGGGACTGGGATATCTTACGCTCTTCCGCTACGCCCAGACGCTCTCCGGAGGCGAGAGCCAGAGAATCAGGCTTGCCACACAGATAGGAAGTGCGCTTTCAGGAGTGCTTTATGTACTCGACGAGCCCTCGATAGGACTTCATCAGCGTGACAACCAGAAACTCATAGATACCCTCAAGAGACTGAGGGATCTGGGCAACACCGTCCTTGTCGTCGAGCACGATGAAGATACCATCCGTCAGGCCGACTGGGTTGTCGACATGGGCCCCGGGGCGGGTGAGAACGGAGGCGAGGTGATTGCAAAGGGTACGCCGGAGGAGATCGAGAAGAACAGGGACTCGATTACAGGACGCTTTCTATCGGGAGACCTTACAATCGATGTTCCGGAGAAGAGACGTTCCGGCAACGGCCGCTTCATCTCCATTACGGGATGCCGCAAGAATAACCTCAAGGATATAGATGTGACACTACCCCTGGGAGAGTTTATAGCCATAACAGGAGTCTCGGGGTCGGGAAAGTCGACATTCCTCAACGAAATTCTGCAGCCTGCCATAAAACGCTACCTTACGAAGAAGAAGGAGAAGAAGGACGGCTACAGGACGATATCGGGTCTGGAGAACATCGATAAGCTCGTCGCAATCGACCAGAGCCCGATAGGACGCACTCCGCGCTCGAATCCGGCGACATACATCGATCTCTTCACCCCGATAAGGGAGCTCTTCGCTTCGATGAATGAAGCAAAGGCGAGGGGATATACATCAGGCCGTTTCTCCTTCAATGTACCCGGAGGCAGATGCGAGAACTGCTCAGGCGACGGTACGATCAAGATAGAGATGCACTTTCTTTCAGATGTCTACGTCAAGTGTGATGTGTGCGGAGGAAAACGCTACAACAAGGAGACTCTTGCCGTTACATACAAGGGGAAGAATATCTCCGATGTACTCGATATGACAGTGAAGGAGGCATACTCCTTCTTCCAGAACCATACAAAGATAAAGCGCAAGCTCCAGACTCTGATGGATGTGGGCCTCGATTACATAAAGCTGGGGCAGAGTGCTCTCACACTCTCGGGAGGAGAGGCCCAGAGGGTCAAGCTTGCTCTCGAGCTGAGCAAGGTGCAGACGGGAAAGACTCTCTACATCCTCGATGAGCCTACGACGGGACTGCACTACGCAGATGTCAAGAAACTACTGGAGGTTCTTTCCCGTCTTGTAGACCAGGGCAACACGATAGTCGTCATCGAGCACAACCTCGATGTCATCAAAGAGGCCGACTGGATTATCGACCTCGGGCCCGAGGGCGGAGATGAGGGAGGAAGAATAGTTGCATCGGGAACACCTGAAGAAGTAAGTCTTTCCGAGAAGAGCTTTACGGGGTATTATTTAAAGAAGTATCTGACAAAACGGTGAAAAAGAGAGCATTTCTGACAATTCTTCTATCTCTCATTCTGCTTCTTCCCCTCGCTGCGGTGAGTGCGGAGACGATATATTACGCCTCCGGGGAGATTCTGAACTCGATGGCATCGTATCGCGGCCTCTCCACAGACGGAAGCGAGAGTGAGATAAAGAGCAGACTCTACGCCTACTACGGCTACGAGGAAGCATCAGTGATGCCATCATCTTCCGGTGACGGAGAGGATGACGGGAAGAGCTACACTCTCACCATAAAGAATGCCGAGACAGTGACGTCGTCTGAGGGCGTCGTGACGCTCAAAGGCAATGTTTCGATAGATTTCAACTTCTCCGACGAGGCAGTGAAGACCCTCACGGCATCCACTGTAATCGTAGACTCGTCGAAGGCCGTCCTTACTGCAATCGGAGGAGCTCTGTATACTGATACAGCATCCGATGCCGCGATAAAGGAGATCGAAGCCGACATCCTCACAGTAAAATGGGAAAAGATGGATATTCTCCTCACAGGAGGCTCCACGACGAGCGAGAGGGAGAACAGCGAGAAGAAGAAGGTTACCTTCTCAACAACAGGCGAGAGACTTTCGTACCTCTCCGAAGGGGCCGTAATCTTCGATGAAGGCTACATAACATCGAACCCGAAGACTGCATATTCATCCATCTCCGCGAGCTCTATTCTCATACTCCCCGGGGAGGACATGTTCCTTTCCTCGGCGACATTCAATATAGGGCGGGTGCCTATCTTCTACCTCCCGTTCTTCTTCTTCCCCGGAAGCAGAATACTGGGTAACCCTTCCTTCGGCTTCTCCTCCGACAAGGGGGCATTCGTCAATACGACATTCGAGCTTATCGGGTCATACCCGAAGATCGAGAGCACCGAAGAGGATTCCTCGTTTTCCTCTCTTCTGAAGAGTACCCAGGGAGAGGGGAATGTAAGCGTGAACGGCTATTACTACTCCGAGACAGAGGAGAAGAGCTCTCTCGAGACCTTTGCAAAGAACACATCCTCATACCTTGTACTCATTGCCGACGCATACAAGGGAGGAACCGATGCCGCCATTTTAAAAAAGGGAGGAATGCACATCGGAATCGACTCTCTCTTCAATCTCTTCAACAAGACGCTGAAGATCACATTCTCAGCCGGTATTGCAACTCCGCTTTCGACAGAGACGAAAGATCTCAGATACTACGGAAACGGCTCCCTCTCATATTCGGCAAAGGGCCTCAGTGCAGAGCTGAAGGTGCCGTTCTATTCAGATTCCACCGTTCTCTATCATTACGGAAACAGACTCACCGGATTCTCATACGGCCCGCTCATGGGTGGAAAGTCCACATTCCCGACCGACTACTCCACGAGCGGCATCACATCATTCACACGCTCCTTCAGACTCAGCTATTCGCTTCCTTCTTCTGTGAAGATACCGCTTGTCTCTTCTTTCTCCATAAAGAATCTCTCGATAGAAGAGAACTGGTCGCTCTCATCATCGACTTCGAAGTCAACTCTTTCATCATATTCGCTTCCTTCTCTTTCCGTCTCCCTCTCCGGAAC
>CAVACS010000033.1:15159-20561 GCA_963587105.1 Anaerovoracaceae bacterium
ATCCGGAACTCTGCTCACCTTCGAAACGAAGAGAGCGGCTCCGGATGTGACAAGTGAAACAAACGGAGAAAAAAAGGATAATGCATCGCCTTCAACAGAGGAAGAGAGAGTAGAGAGTGTGGAAAGAGAAGAGGAGAAGGCAGACATTCTTCTTCTCTCTCCCTATGAAAAGAAGAATGCGGTTGAAAAGAGCACATCTTCCTCTTCATCCTCATCCAGCAGTAAGATATCTCTTTCATATACACTTACCGAGGACTTCAGCCGGAAGATCAACAACAACACCGTAACAGAGACGAAGAAGGACGGAAAGACGACGTCTACCTTCTACTCGCGCTTTACGACAGAGGGAAATGTCGGCAAAGTATTGACATTCTCCAACGTCTTCACGAATTCTCTCGGCTACTCCGATACCTCAGACTATGCCGCATCGACGTGGACGAAGAAGCTTACATCGACACCGCTTGATACAATAAAGGTCACTGTCCCGTTTATAGGACTGACATACAACTTATCCATCAAGCCCTTCGACTATACAGAGGAGGAGAAAAAGGGAAGTGAGAAGAGCGTGACTTCTTCAACCTTCGAGTTCACTAAGGACTATGTGAAAACCCATTCCTTGTCTCTCGGAAAGTCTCTTTCAACTGCAGCCGGCACATTCAGCGCCGACATATCTTATATCCTGCCGCCGCTCGAGAGCTCGATAACTCCCTCCATCAAATGGAGCGGATGGGGTGTGAGTACAGCGCTGAGTCTCCTTTTCAAGGAGGACGGGGACAGGTTCAGAAGCGACAAGCTCAAAGCCGATGCTTCTCTTTCATGGACTTACATCAGCTTCTCCTCGTCAATGAGCTACCAGACGAAGGATTATGGCGCATCTTCATTCTGGTTCCCGTTCACACTTACATCAACGCTCCGCATCAAGAGTGCCGACAGCAGGTATTACGCCGAAGGAAAGATAAACTGCGACGGCTCGAAGGACGGTTTTCTCTCCTCGGCCACAGCGACACTGAAGATGGACGAGGTAACGGCCGTACTCAATTTCACGAATACCGATGCCGTCCTCGCCTTCGACTCCGTCAACATCCGCACCAGCCTTTCCTCAAAGTCCTTCCAGCTCTGGAAGGGAAGGCTCTACTGTGCGTTCGCACTCGACAGCACGCTCTTTCTTTCACATACCGACAAGTCACGTTCGTATTTCACCTTTTCTCCTTCTCTGACGCTCTCACTCGCTGAATTTGCAGATATTGTCTTTTCCTTCAAGAGCCAGAACAACAAGCTGGGATCCTACTATGACGACTCCGTCTTCTCCTTCGGCGAAATGTGGGCCGACCTTATGAGGAGCTTCGACTTCTTCGGAGACGGCAGACGCAATACAAACTTCGTGCTCCAGAGCGTCTCTGTCAACGTCGTCCACTACATGGAGGACTGGAACCTCAACTTCTCCTATTCGACTTCCTTCCGTAAAAGCACCAGCGGAGGAAAAACCATCTATACACTTCAGCCGAGTTTCTCTGTATACTTGGCATGGAATACGATGCCGGACCTCAAGGTCGATGAAAAATGGACTAAGGAGAACGGCTCCACCTGGACGAGGAAATAAGTGGCAGAGACATATATTTTCAACGAAGAGAACGGCGCTCTCATACTCGGTCCCAATGACCGCAATCTTTCATACCTCGAGCTGATTCTCGGCTCCGACCTTTCAGTGAAGGGCAATACATTGACACTGTGGCGTAACAACAGTGCATTCATCCCCCTGATGAAGACCCTTGAAAAGGCGGCGGAGGAACGCGGAGCTCTCGGTGAGGGTGAGATATACATGGAGTTCCAGAGCCTGAGATCTTCTCTCGAAGAGGAGGAAAAGAGGGAGGAGAATAACGACAGGAAGGGAAGGGAATATATATCTGTACTGGGTAAGACGGTATGGCCGAAGACGAAGGTACAGAAGGAGTTCATCTCCTCTCTCTTCTCCAGTCAGCTCATATTCGCCTCCGGTCCTGCAGGCTCGGGTAAGACATTCCTCTCCGTCGCATTCGCCCTCGAGCTCGTATTTTCAGGCCGCCGCAACAAGATAGTCCTTACCCGTCCCGTCGTGGAGGCAGGGGAGTCACTGGGCTTTCTTCCGGGAGACCTCTCGCAGAAGCTCAATCCCTACCTCAGACCGCTCTATGACGCAATGGACCTGCTTCTCAATCCGCAGCAGATAAAAAGACTCGAGGAGAACGGCACTATCGAGATAGCACCCCTTGCATATATGAGGGGCCGCAGTCTCAACAACAGCGTTGTCATACTCGACGAAGCACAGAATACGACGAAGGGACAGATGAAGATGTTCCTGACTCGTATCGGGGAATCGAGTACGGCGATAGTCAACGGAGACCCGACGCAGATCGACCTGCCACGGAAAGGCGACAGCGGATTTACCGAAGCCATCGAAATTCTGGATGGAATAGAAGGGCTCTCTGTGGTAAGATTCACCCATCGGGACACTGTCCGTTCGCGTCTTGTGAGGGACATCGTCAAGGCATATTCTCTGGAGGAGAAGAATTCATGAGTAGGAATAACAGAAAGAAGAGGGTTGACTTCAAAGCTTTCTCGAAGGGAGAGATGACTTATTTTGTCATCCTCATACTCCTGACACTCCTTCTCGGTGCCGCCATCCCCGTACTTCTTTCATCGAACATGCTCTTCTCGATCAGAACGAGCAGGATTTACCAGGCTAACGAGCTCAGCGACGAGGATCTTCTCTCTCCAATATCATTCTCGTACATCGACGAGGAGAAGACAGAGGAGAAGAGAAGCGAGGCCGCAGCCGGAATTGCTCCGTATTTCACATATTCCTATACGGCATCGCTGACGATGAGCGAAAAGGCACAGATGGTTTACGACTACCTCGTAAACCATAAGGAAATAACAGATGATTCTCTCTCCGTCATCAGCTCCATGCTCGATAAACTCTCTGACGAGAGCGCTTACTCCTCCTATGCGGCAATCATCCGTGAGACTGTAAACCACTTCATCCGGGAAGGAATCTTTTCATATGAGGAGATATCATACCTAATAGAAAAGAGAGAGACGAAGCTCTATGTAAATGAATCTGCGGAGCTTCCATATACTTTCTCGGGAGGAACGAGGCTTGTCGACGGTGTACTTACAGACAACTCGGCATTCTCGCTTATCTATCAGTGGCTCGTCACGAGCTACAGCGAGACAGACTCTGTTGAACTCCAGGTCATTGCAGAGATCGCCCAGGAGATAATCCAGGCCAACATCTTCTATGACGAAGTCTATACGGAGAGTCAGAGAGAGGCTGCAAGAAAGATGGTCGAGCCCGTCGTCATCAACATAGAGAAGGGTGACTACATTCTCAAGACAGATACTCTTGTCACTGCAGATCAGCTCTATACACTTTCCGTTCTTAATTCGAAACGTGTCATCAGCATGTCCTTCTTCTCGGCGCTCCCGAGAGTGCTTCTCGTAGTCTTTGTCATCGGTGTCTGGTTCTACTTCTCTGTCGGCCTCATCCAGTACGAATACAGAAAGGCACAGTATTCGAACATATCGCTGTCCTTGATGGCGGCATCTCTCATAATCGGCTTCTTCTGTGCCTGGAAGATCATTTCCTATAACTTCTATTCATTCGATGCACTTCTGCCTTTCCTTATCTGCGGCATGATCGGCGTCTCGATAACGAACAGCATCCCGTACGGCATGTCGAACATCCTCGCACTCGCCGTCATGTACACCCTCTGGCCGAATTCGACATTCTCCTCGATTCTTTACTTCGTGCTTTGCGGCCTTGTTATCTGTATCATGACACTCAAGAACAGAGGACGCTACGATACAATCTCCTCATGCTTCAAGTGCTGCGGAATTCTTGTTGTAATAACGCTTCTCTTTTCTCTCCAGAACTCGAACAAGGTCCTCGATATACTTTTCTCATGTGCCGCGATCATCCTCAATACGATTTTCGCATTCATATTGTATTCGGTTCTGCTTCCGATTCTCGAAAAGATATTCAATATTCCCACAAAGCAGAGGCTCATCGAGCTTGCATTCACTGACAACGCCATTCTCAACCAGCTGAGCCAGGTGGCACAGGGAACATACAACCACGTCAAGAATGTAGCCGACCTTGCATACGGAGCGGCACTGGCTATCGGATGCAATGCCGAGCTTGCCCTCGTCGGTGCAAGGTACCACGATATAGGGAAGATGGTTCACCCCGAATACTTCATCGAGAACCAGAATGAAAAGAACGCCCATGACCAGATTTCCTCCCAGCTCTCGCGTTCAATCATAAAGTCTCATGTCAGACTCGGTACAGAGAAGGGTAAGGATATAGGGCTGCCGAGGGAGGTAATCGACATAATCGGCGAACATCACGGCAACGACATCATCAAGTATTTCTACAACGAGGCTGTCAAGAATGCCGGCGAGAAGGACATCGTCGTCAAGGAGGACTTCATGTATGACGGAAACCCTCCTTCGACGAAGGAGAGTGCGATCGTCATGCTTGCCGACTGCGTCGAAGCTGCGACGAGAACCATCAAGAAGCCGAACCATCAGAAATACGAGAAGTTCATCAACTCCATCGTTTCCGAGAAGATATCACACGGGCAGCTTGACAATTCCGGTCTCACGATGACTGAACTCAAGACGATAAAGGAAGCTTTCATAACTCCTCTTATCGGAAGAGACCATCACAGAATAAGCTACGACAACGATCAGGATAAGGATTGATATGTACACTGTTGAACCCGGGGATTTCCCCCTTATTAAAGAAGTAAAGAAGAACCTCGATTCCTTTCTTGAGTATTTCGATGAAAAAGGAGACTTCTCTGTAACCTTCGTATCCGATGATGAGATCCGCGCTCTCAACAGGGAGTACAGGGATATAGACTCTCCGACAGACATACTCACATTCAGGCTTGCCGACGGGGACGACGACTTCCCGCAGTTTCTTAGCGAAGAGAACAGCGAGCTCGGCGACATATTCATTTCTCTTGAGAGCTGCCGCCGTAATGCCGAAGAGTTCGGCGTCGACTGGAAGGAAGAGCTAAGGCGCCTTCTTCTTCACGGCCTTATGCATCTCAGGGGATGTGATCACAGTACGAATGACTTCTCCACTGAACCGATGCTCATCGAACAGGAAAGGATTCTGAGCACAGTCAAATAAGCATGGCACTATAGCAGAAAGCTCAAAAGTGTCACTTTTCTAGCCAAATTTAACATTTCTAATCTGTTATTCTCATAATCATAGGTGCACCCGTGACACGGTGGACGGTTGGCCCTCGATGTTCAATTTCCTGGATATCGGGAGGCGTTGCCTTCGGATTCGCAGTTCAATACTTAGGAGAAGGAGGTGATATGATGGGCGTTTATGAAACTGTCATGGTGGT
>CAVACS010000034.1:0-20423 GCA_963587105.1 Anaerovoracaceae bacterium
TAAAGAGGAACTTCGACAAATATTCGAAATTCCTCATATTTTTACGGTCCAATTGGCCTGGATTTATTTCATGCGTTTATCCTGACTTATCTTTCTTCATGGCTGCCGCATGATTCTTGATGGCAAGGAAGGACTCATCGCTGATTGCATGTTCCATTCTGCATGCATCCTTTGTCGCCGTCTTGTAATCGACTCCGAGAGATATCAAGAGATCTCTGATAGTCACATGACGCTCGTATGTCTTCTCGGCGATTGCACGGCCTGCGGGCAGAAGAACCAGATCCCCGTTCTTCTCCATCTCGATATAGCCGTCGGTGCGGAGATTCTTCATTGCGACGGAGACGCTCGGCTTTGTGATTCCCAGATGTTTTGCAACATCGATGGAACGGGCACGGCCGTTCTGTTCGGTGATGAACAGGATAGCTTCGAGGTAATCTTCCGCAGATTCTCTAATTACCATTGATTACTCCTTTTCCTCTTACTGAATAATTTAAGAACAAAACCCTGCAACTTCAAGTGAAATCGTAGAAAAAAGGCCTCCCGGAAAAAGGGGAGGCGCACATAAAGCGGAAAGAGGGGGATTCGAACCCCCGAAGAGTTGCCCCTTGCTTGATTTCGAATCAAGTGCCTTCGACCACTCGGCCATCTTTCCATCAGAGCGATTATATTGTGTTTTCCGTCTTTCTTTCTAGCCCCCTCCACAAAGAGTTTTTCTTTCAGCTGAGGAGTGAGAGTACATCCTCGAGAGAATAGAATGAACACGAGGGATAGTCATCAGTTCTGAGCTCTGTCCTTTCCTTTGTGAAGAGAATGAATGAGGTTCTTTTTCCGTCGCTGATGAGAGAAGCGTGTCTGGAGAGTGGGCTGATTATCTTGCGGGAGATATCTTTGGAAATGTATCTGCATCCGCATGCCGTAAGCTCTCCGTCATCAGTCCATGCCGCTATGTCGATTTCCTCTTCCTTCTTCGTGACAGGTGCTTTTCCCTTTCTCTTTTTCCCCGTTGTACGTTATTCTCTATCCATGACGACACTCTTTTTCGATATCGGATCGACGCTTGTCGACGAAAGCACGGCCTACGACCATCATGCCCGGATGATGCTTGAAGGAAGCGGTATCACATTCGCCGAATTCGATCGTAAGAGGAGGGAGTTCTACAAAAAGGGGATGGACGGCAATTCGGAGGCCGCCTCATTCTTCCGCTTGAGGGAAAAGCCGTGGCCGAGTGAGGACGAGACTCTCTTTCCCGATGCTTTCGGGACACTGGAGTATCTCGAAAAGAGGGGATACAGGCTCGGTATAATTGCAAATCAGCCCCGGGGGACGGAGAGGAGACTCTCGGAGCGTGGGCTTCTTCGTTTCTTCTCCATAATCGAGGCATCGTACGAATGCGGTTTCAGTAAGCCCGATGAGAGGATTTTTCTGAAAGCTTTAGAGGAAGCGGGCTGTGAAAGAGAAGAGGCGTGGATGATAGGCGACAGGCTCGACAACGACATTGCCGCGGCACACAGACTCGGGATGAAGACGGTCTGGATAAGATCCGGCATGTGGAAACTGACGCCCTTTTCTTTTTCTGACGGAATTGCCGATTTCTGTATAAATCAATTATCTGAGTTGAAATTTCACTTCTGATCAATCTTTTTTATGTCGCAGACAATGTAAAAACGAACAATATGTATTGGTTTTCTTTGCATATTTAACATATTATTAACTTGTTCTTAACATACAGGAAGAACAAAGACAGATAAGGAGAAAAGGTTATGAAGAAAACAGCAGTCGTTTTACTGCTATCGACGCTTGTTCTGATGTCTGCATTCTGCGGCGGAGGAAAAGAGACTACGACAACAACACCTCAGACGGCAGGAAATGTCGAGACAGCAGGCACACTTACCGACACCGGCAGTGTCAAGTCAGCTGAAATCCAGTCAGACGTAAAGTATAAGGACACCGTCATCATCGGTGTTGCAAATGATATAACGACACTCGATCCCCAGGGCTCCAACACAGATGCCAACATGATGGCATTCTACCTGACACATGAAACCCTCGTCGACATCGATCCCGATACAGGCTCAGTCATCCCCGCACTTGCAGAGAGCTGGACAGTATCTGATGACGGCTGCACGTTCGTATTCACACTTCCCGAGGATGCAACATTCACAGACGGAAGCAGAGTGACATCTGAAGACGTCAAGTACACATACGAGAAGGCAAAGACATCATCCTTTGCAAAGATGAAGGTCAGCGATATCGAGGAAATCGTTTGTCTCGATGACACCCACGTCCAGATCAGACTTGCAAAGGCAAACCAGGACTGGATCACACTCATGGCTCACAAGGGCATGTCGATCCTCAGCAAGGCTGCATGCGAGAAGGATGAGAAGACAGGCTGTTACATGGGCTCCGGTATGTTCTCCCTTGAGAACTGGGTCCCCGGTGACTATGTATCCTTCGTAAGATACGACAACTACAGAAAGGGTGCGGCTCCGACAAGAAGAATCGTCTTCAAGCTCTACAAGGAAGCATCCACAAGACTGATTGCTCTCCAGACAGGCGAAATCGACGTATGTATCGACCCGAGCACGACAGACCTCGAGAGAATCAGAAGCGACAAGAACCTTGAACTGGTACAGACTCCTGACGTCGTCATGCTCTACATCCCGATGAACATGGAGAAGCCGGGCCTCAATAACGTACACGTGAGAAAGGCTCTTGCATACTGCACGGACAAGGAAAGCATGATCATCGCAGGCAAGGACGGTCTCGGAACTGTACACAACAACTACATCAACCGCGGCCAGTTCGGTCTCAATCCCGATATCCACGTATATGAATACAACCTCGACAAGGCCAAGGAGGAGCTTGCTCTCTCCGGCTACAAGCCCGGCGAGCTGACCTTCCACATCATGGTCGACAAGGAATTCAAGAAGACTATGGCTCTCATCTTCCAGCAGTCATGTGCACAGATCGGAATCAACATCGTTCTCGAGGAGATGGAGACAGCAGCTCTCAAGGGCAAGCTCAACGACAAGGCCCTCGACTATGAACTCTGCATCTATCAGTTCACAGACGACCTCGGAACTGACTATACACTGCGTAACCAGTGCGGATCCACGCTCGGTGAAGACGGTGTCAGAGTCAAGAACGGCTCCAACAGACCCAACATGAAGGACGCTGTATATGATGCAATGGTCGATGCAGCTCTCGTCGAGACAGATACGGAGACAAGAAGACAGATGTACTACGATATCGAGAACTACCTCGACGAAGTATGTCCGCTCATCCCGATCTGCACATCGTACATCAACATCGGTGTCAAGAAGGGACTTGCAGGTGCTGTATGGAAGCCGGATGCAAAGCACGACTTCAGATACATCGCACTTCCTCAGTGATTTTCTGAGTTCCCGTTACGCAGGGCGCCCCGGCGGTGCTCTGCGTTTCACTTTATCCCGATAAGGAGAAGATATGCACCGCTACATAATCAAGCGCCTGATAATGCTCATTCCGGTTCTTCTGGGTGTCGCATTCATCATTTTCGCCATCATGAGCGTGGCTGAGGGCGACCCTGTCTATTCAGTCGCAGGCCCCGACGCCACCGAGGAGGAGCTTGACGCCCTCCGTGAGGAGATGGGACTCAAAGGATCCCTCCTCGAAAGGTATTTCAGATACATAGCCAAGCTTTTACGAGGTAATCTCGGTACAAGCTATATAAGTCAGATGGATGTAATGAAACTCTATCTGCAGAGACTTCCGAATACACTCAGGCTCGCATCTCTTGCGATGCTTGTCGCCATATTGATGTCGGTTCCTCTCGGAATCATCGCCGCAGTCAACCAGAACAGCTGGAAGGATACGATAGCGATGATCTTCGCTCTCGTGGGACTTTCGATGCCGAACTTCTGGCTGGGGCTCCTTTTAATGCTCCTCTTCTCCCTCAAGCTCGGATGGTTCCCCTCCGGCGGAAGCGAGGGGGCTCTCAGCGTAGTGCTTCCTGCAGTCACCGTCGGCGTGGGACTTGCCGCACTTCTTACAAGAACAACCCGCTCGAGTATGCTTGATGTCCTGAGGCAGGACTATCTCAGAACTGCAAGGGCGAAGGGCGTCTCTGAAAGGAGGGTCGTCATGCATCATGCACTCCGCAATGCCCTGATCCCGATCATCACGATATTCGGCGTCCAGTTCTCCAACGTCCTCGGAGGCTCGGTTCTTGCAGAAACGGTATTCGCATGGCCGGGAGTCGGAAGACTTGTCGTCGACGCAATCGACCAGAGGGACATTCCGACAGTCACAGGAGCTCTCATAATGACGACGATGCTCGTCACTATCGTCAACCTCCTTGTAGATATCGTATACGCCTATGTTGATCCCCGTATCAAGGCACAGTACACAAAGTGAGGGGGCAGTTATGGCAGAAACAAAAGAAAGAGCATCGAAAATCTACAAGAAGAGGAGCACCATGGCACTTGCCTGGAGGCAGCTCAGGCGCAACAAGGGTGCCATCATCGGGCTTGTGCTTCTCGTTCTCATAATCGTCGGGGCGCTTCTTGCTCCGATAGTCTACGACTACAGCACCGATGTAATCGGTATGAACGTCCGCGAAAGAATGCAGTGGCCGTCGGCTAAGCACATCTGCGGCACAGATGAACTCGGACGCGATATCTTCGCCCGCATAGTCTACGGCGCGCGTTATTCTCTCGCTGTCGGCGTCGTTGCCGTCATGATCGCCCTCTTTGTGGGCGTCATCCTCGGATCGGCTGCAGGCTATATCGGAGGCGTCTTCGAGAACATCGTCATGAGAGTGTGCGACATCTTCTCCTCGATTCCGTCGGTTCTGATGGCAATCGCCGTCGTATCGGCCCTGGGTAAGAGCACGCTCAACCTCATGATAGCAGTCGGTATTGCATCGACGGCCCCGTTCGTGCGTGTTGCAAGAGCTGCAGTCCTTGTCGTCAGAGGCGAGGAGTATGTAGAGGCTGCACGTGCTATCGGACAGCCCGACTGGAAGATAATTCTTGTTCATATCATCCCGAACTGTCTCAGCCAGATCATCGTACAGGCAACGCTCAGAGTCGGCTCCGCAATCATATCTGCAGCGCAGCTTTCATTCCTGGGCCTCGGAGTTCCCGCTCCGGCTCCCGAATGGGGAAGCATGCTCTCTGCCGGAAGACTCTACATCCGTGACTACAGCTACATGACACTTTTCCCGGGCATTGCAATCATGATCACCGTCCTTTCGCTCAATCTTCTGGGCGACGGACTGAGAGATGCACTCGACCCGAAGCTCAAGAGATAAGGAGGAAGATTATGGAAGAAAGAGAGATTCTGAACATAGAAGACCTCCGTGTCAGATTTGAAACGGAGGACGGCATCGTCTACGCCGTCAACGGAATTAATCTGAAGCTCGGCTACAAGAGGACACTCGGGCTCGTAGGTGAGACGGGTGCGGGAAAGACGACTACGGCCCTCGCAATGCTTCGTCTCGTTCCCGATCCGCCGGGAGTCGTCGAATGCAGACGCCTCGAAATCGGAGGCCGTGATATAAGGGACATCTCACCGGGAGAACTGGAACAGGTCAGGGGAAAGGAGATCTCGATGATCTTCCAGGATCCGATGACGGCCCTCAACCCTGTATTCACTGTCGGTGAGCAGATCGCCGAGTCGATATCGATTCACGAGAAGGTAGGACACGAGGAGGCCATGAAGAAGGCGGGGGACATGCTGGAGATGGTCGGTATTCCGCGCGGCCGCGCAAACGAGTATCCTCATCAGTTCTCAGGCGGAATGAAACAGCGTGTCGTCATTGCAATCGCACTTGCATGCAACCCCAAGCTTCTCATAGCCGATGAACCTACCACTGCCCTTGATGTTACAATACAGGCACAGGTACTGGAGCTTATGAACGAGCTCAAGGAGAAGTACAACACCTCGATGATCATGATCACCCATGACCTCGGCATCGTTGCCGAAGTCTGCGACGAGGTTGCTGTCATGTATGCGGGGCGCATCGTCGAGGAGGGATCTCTCGAGGAGGTCTTCGGCGCGACGAGACATCCTTACACCGAGGGACTCTTCAATTCGCTTCCGAACATCAAGAACAGGACGGCAAAACTCAAGCCCATCCACGGCCTGATGCCCGATCCGACGGACCTTCCGAAGGGCTGTCCTTTCGCACCCCGCTGCTCTTATGCTACACCTGAATGCGAAGAGAGCATTCCCGAGCTGAAGAATATGGGCGGTACGCACTTTGTTGCATGTTCGCGCTATGACAGAGAAGAGGGCTTCACGCTCGAAAGGAACAGAAAATGAGCGACAATATTCTAGAAGTAAGAAACCTTAAGAAATATTTCAAGACCTCACGCGGAATGCTCCATGCCGTCGATGATATAAACTTCACGATAGAAAGAGGTAAGACACTGGGACTCGTCGGTGAATCCGGATGCGGTAAGAGTACGACGGGGCGTGTAATACTGCGTCTCATCGAGCCGACAGACGGTGAGGTGATCTTCGAAGGAAAGGACGTCACGAAGCTCAGCAAGGGCGAGATGCGCCATATGAGGAAGGATATGCAGATCATCTTCCAGGATCCGTATTCGTCCCTCGATCCGAAGAAGACTGTGAGCCAGATCATCGCGGAGCCCATAAAGGAGAACAGGATCCTTACCGGCCGTCATGCAATCGAGGACAGGGTCCTCGAGCTCATGGATACTGTAGGACTTGCAGAAAGATACATCAATACGTATCCCCATGAACTCGACGGTGGAAGAAGACAGCGCATAGGAATAGCGCGCGCCCTCGCGATGGAGCCCAAGCTCATCATCTGTGATGAGCCGGTATCTGCACTGGATGTCTCGATCCAGGCCCAGATTCTGAACCTCCTGAAGGAACTCCAGGAGAAGCTGGGGCTTACGTACATCTTCATCACGCACGACCTCTCCGTCGTCAACCATTTCTCTGACGACATCGCAGTCATGTACCTGGGGCAGATAGTGGAGAAGGCTCCGTCTGAGGAGCTCTTCGAGAATCCCATCCACCCCTATACACAGGCACTTCTCTCTGCAATCCCGATTCCGGAACTCGGACACAGGAGAGAGAGGGTCAAGCTCAAGGGTGAGATCACATCTCCCATCGAGCCGCCTGCGGAGTGCAGATTTGCAAAGCGCTGCCTCGTCTGCCGTGACGATGTGTGCAGAAGTGCAGTGCCGAAGCTCATCGAAGTCAAGCCCAGTCACTTCGTGGCGTGCCCGCTGAAGCAGAAGGAACTCGGATTCTGATAGAAGGGGACTCGTAAAAAGAGTCCCTTTCAATTACCCTTACACCATGGTCAGGAAGTTCTTCCAGATAACAAGACATACCGACAGCGAGCTTACCGCCTTCCTTGAAAAGAACAGGAAGGAGGGGAGAGCACTCGTGAAGGTCGCCGGCAACAGCTTCTATTTCGAGAACAGGAATGACGAGCGTCCCGTCTGCTCTCTTTCCTTATATGCACACGGAAGGGATGTCTCGACGGAGCTTCAGGTCAGGGAGGAACTTGTCTTTCTGAGAGAGAAGGGCTGGGACTGCATATGCGTCGGACGGGCAGAGACGATGGACGACAGACGGCGTCATGTCTATCTCAGAGCCGAAGTGGAGAATCCGGAGATCCTGATTCCGGATGAGGAGAGCGAGAAAAAGGCCGCGAGAAGAGGAAAGCGCAAGGCAGTGTCGAATCTTCTTCTCTGCACTCTCTACTTCACAGCATTCTTTCTCCTTATCACACACAGCCTTGCGAAGGTCTTCTCATCCGATTCGTACATATTCTCGTTCCTGCTTCTTTTCGTATTCCTTGCAGTATGTACGGTATATTCAGCGGGAGCTTTCATCGACAAATTCTTCAACCGGATCAAAAAGCCGCTTCTTGACTTGTCGACACGCCTCGTCTTCTGGTTTCTTGTCGCATTCGCACTCTTTCTCCTTCTCGATTCGTTCCTCAGTGAAAAGAGGAGCTCCGAGAGCATAAAGGTGGGATCTTCCACCTATAAGCTCTACTCTGATGAGATTCCTCTCTCTCTTGAGGACCTCGGTGGCAGAACTGACGGAAGCTACAGGACAACGACAGCGTCATCCTCATCCTCATTCCTTGCCTCGTATTCGTCGTACTTCGACGAGAGCTTCGGCGTAAAGGAAGGGGAGAGTGTCTATGACAGGGCCGAGGAGTATGAGGTCGCGTACATCTCTTATGCGGTATTCACCACCAGCTGGGACAGCCTCAGACGAGCTGTTGAAGAGGAAATCTACCCCTATGATAAGAACGTGTCGCTCAACATCGCCGGCGCCGACGAAGCATTTCTCTCGCAGTCTGCATATCTTATGAGAAAGGGCGACTCCATAATGGTAGTGAAATCAGGCTATACATTGAGCACTGACGCTCTCGAGAAGCTTGTTTCTCTGATGTGATAAGGCATCCCCGGATTATTGTACTTCACCAACTTTCTTTACAGCCAGTTCCAGCTCCAGATCATGCAGCCCCACATAGGCTTTTTTCAAAAAATCAACCGTAACCTTTTTTACAAGTTCCCTGCTTGGAATATTATAGTACCACTGGTAGTAAGCATAGAATTCGCCTATCCATTCCGGCATAAATCCCTCAATCGCCAATCCCTTCTTAGGCGTGTAGCTGTCTTTTCTGGAGAAATAATCCCATAGTGTTTTATAGTCCATCGTATTGACATAGGCCTGGCCTTCGTCAATTGCTTTGCGGGTCATGCCCGACATATAAGAAGAGATGAAATCCTCTGTATCACAATCGGGATATGATGAAGCCACAAGATCAAACAGCTTACCTTGATTCTCAACTACATCAGCTAAATATTCTGTTGCATATGCCCTCATGAATCACTCCGCAGAAAGTGTGCTGAACACTTTTTTCACCTTATTATCATCCGAGTCGACCAGACTGCGCATATTCCTTCGTGCTTCGATATCTCTGTGCTTGTATTTCTCATTGAACTCAGCATAGTCCACAGGCAGAACAGAATCCCGGATTTCTCTCAGATGAGAATATGCTTTCTCTGATTTTATGCAGTATTGGATTCCCGGATTACCAAGAGATAACAGTTTTTCAAGGATATCGAGGTCGACATTGTCTCGTACAAATTCTTTCGCAATGAAGAAGCAGGATGCATCCGCCCTCCAACCTTTAATAACATCGAACCCTCTTGTGTCGATTCCGAATCTGTCTATAAACTTCGCTGCAAGTATGCGATATCGTTTGGAGTCTGAAGCATCTCTATGTTTCATAAGCTCAGCAAGCCAGGATAGCACATCCATCTCCTCAAAATTGAGGATCTTAAGTCCTTCAGTATCGAGTTCATATTTATGAAGCCAGCCATTGCATTCGTCAGGACGACAGACAGCCCATTCTTTTGCAAGTTCCATATTCTCGGTTAGATATAATCCTTTCCCATAGTCCTGTTTATCATCGCCTAACCCAAACGCAGGAACGACTATTTTGTTCGGTGAGCCATGATACAGAATTATTTTTCCCATTTTCATATCTTCCTGAAAAAACGATTGTTCAAGCAGAGCTTTCCTTATATTTTTTAAAACATTCTAAAACTTATGAGCGGCAAATAACGTTCTCAAAAGAGGAAGATATAGCCACAGTCATCATATCAGGGTGCCGGCGAAGCATTTCTTTCCGGTATGGTCTATCGTATCAGGAAAGGCGAATCAATAATGGCAGTGAAATCAGGCTATATTGAGCACTGATGCTCTCGGAAAACCTTCCGGTAGAAATGCAGACATTGATAGTTGAATGAGTTTCCGCACCCCTGAACACAGCTTCCGCACCCCTTGGACACAGCTTCCGCACCCCTGAACACACCTTCCGCACTCCCTGGACACACCTTCCGCACCCCTTGGACACACCTTCCGCACCCCTTGGACACAGTTTCCGCACCCCCTGGCCTCATTCTTGTATGTTGCTTCCGCGTTATCTCCCATAGTTTCCGCGTTATCCCCCATAGTTTCCGCGTTATCTCCTGTAGCTTTCGCGTTAACAGTTGGGAAGATTGCCTTCTGGTCATTAAAAAGGGGAAGACACATCTGCCTTCCCATATCTATCATCTCTCGTTCTTCCGGATTTCTCCGGTGAGTTACGAGGCAAAGAGGATTCGAACCTCCGACCCTCAGTTCCGCAAACTGATGCTCTATCCAGCTGAGCTATTGCCTCAAATCAACAGAGAGTATAATGGACCATTTTCCGCTTTTGTTCTAGTGGTTGCGTTAAGTTTTTCCTCAACCCCTGAATAGGGTTATGAATGCGATGATGACTCCTGCACATCCTTCTCCGCCGAGGAGTCCCGCACTGACAAGGCTTGCCTCCTTTTCCGTGTTCTTCCGGCTCATCTTCTTTACTATCCAGTTTATAAGAGCACCCAGTCCCACTGTCATTGTGATGTAGGTTCCGAGATACATTCCGAGTCCCACGGCTGTGGAGGGGAGGTTCAGGAGGAAGAGCAGCGCTCCGACGGCGACGCCTGTCCAGAACGCCGGGGCATTGTCGAGCCCGCCCGAGAGCTTCGCAACGGCTGCCGCCTGCGGGGCCGGCATATCCGGAGAACCGAAGACGAAGACATTCTTCATTAAAAAGAGAACAAGCGTTGCGATTACGGCTCCGATGACGCCTCCGATTGCCTCGGCCTTTGTCTGATCCTTCGGGTCTGTCCCTATAAGAGAGCCTGACTTGAAGTCATTCATGACGTCTCCGCTGAGACCGCATGCAACTGCAACTGCAGCTGCTACTGTGAATGATGCTGTAAGGGGAGTGCCGCAGAGTGCGTGGACGGCAAGGAGTACGAGTATGGCAAAGACCTCCATCGGGTTTATACCGGTCTGACCTGTGAGCATGCTCGAGAGGTATGTCGCTACAGCGGCTCCCGCCACTGTCAGTATGCTCTCGATAAGGCTCATCTGGGTAAAGATGGCAAGTATGAGGATGGAGAGGACGACGATGAGGAGGGCTGTGATGAGCGCCTTTGTGTTTTTCTCCGTCTTTCTGTTGTTCCTGTTTCTGACTGCCTGGAATACTGCCTTGACTGCAACTGCAAATCCCGTTCCGATCATTATGCCCAGTCCGAGGGATGAACGGAAGGAATCAGCCTGGGCCATCGACTCGAAGAGCCCCGTCTTTATTCCGATCGGAGTCAGGATGAAGTAGCCGGCTGCCATCCCTATGACCCATGCCGCAGCAAGGGCAGGCCCGATGATTGCTCCGATCGAGAGTGCCATCGGGGAGACGTAGAGCTGGAGTCCGGGGACAACGGCACTTCCACTATATATAGTAAGGAGAGATGGAATCTTTCCGAAGAAGTCTCTTACGAATGCGAAGACGCCGCTGAGTGCGAGCGAGGAGAAGAGCCAGGGTGAGCTCTTCTCGTCCTTCTCTGTCATCAGTGTCTTGTAAGAAGCTTCTCCGATTGGATACGGGAGCTTCTGCTCCTCGATGAGGGAGGGCCTGTACAGGGCGGTGAAGAGAGTTCCCAGGAGCGAGCCTACAACGCTGGCTGCCATGACGGACATGAGAGAGATCTCATTTGATGAGCTGAGCATCCAGAGTCCCGGCACTGTGAATGCCAGTCCTCCGGCAACCATGCTTCCCGCACTCATGAGAGTATGTGTGCAGTTGATCTCCTGGAGTGTGGATCCTTTCGCCTTTCTGAGAATCGTCATGGAGAGTACCGTTACAAAGACAGTCGGCCATGGCAGTGCGCCGGCCTTGAGGGCGACGTACATCGATGATGCCGTGATGAATGCAAGTCCTATAATACCGACAAGTATGCCTCTTAATGTAAGTGAAGATTCTTTCTTTTCCATAGGGCAGTTATTGTGACAGAAATACAAAATATGTCATAGATATTATTCAGACCACATTAGTTGTTATAGATAACTGATTTTCTCACATCACGGTGTTAAAATCGACATGAGAGTAAAATATGGACAGGATCAGGAAAAACTTCGGCTTCGGCATGATGAGGCTCCCTCTGAACGGAGAGGATATCGACTGGGAAAAGACGTCAGAGATGGTGGACAGCTTCATCTCTTCCGGCTTCAACTATTTTGACACGGCGCACGGCTACCTCAATGAAAGGAGCGAGGAGGCTGTAAGGCGATGCCTCACCTCCCGCTATTCACGGGAAAGCTACGTTCTTACCGACAAGCTCACCGCATCCTACTTCAAAAGTGAGGATGACATAAGGCCGCTCTTTGAAAAACAGCTCTCTTCATGCGGTGTCGACTACTTCGACTTTTACCTCATGCATGCACAGGGGAGGACGAACTACGACCACTTCAGAGAGTGCAGGGCATACGAGACGGCGTTCGCACTCAAAGACGAAGGCAGGATACGGCACGTCGGCATATCTTTTCACGACAGTGCGGACTATCTTGAGAAAATACTCACCGATTATCCAGATATCGAAGTAGTGCAGTTACAGCTCAATTACCTCGACTGGGATGATCCTGCAGTCCAGAGCGGGAAGTGCCTGGAAGTCGCGAGAAGGCACAACAAGGGTGTCATCGTCATGGAGCCGGTGAAGGGCGGAAGCCTTGTAAACCTTCCCCGGGCGGCAAAAGAAGTCTTTTCGTCCCTTAATGGAGGAAGTCCCGCATCCTACGCCATCCGCTTTGCCGCAGGAAAGGAGGGCGTCATCATGGTCCTCTCGGGAATGAGCAGCCCGGATCAGATGGAGGAGAATATCGCGACAATGAAAGATTTCAAACCCCTTGATGAGATGGAGAGCACATCCGTGGAAAAGGTAAGGAGGATTTTCACATCCATGCACTTCATAGAGTGTACCGGCTGCCGCTACTGCACACCCGGGTGCCCCGAGCATATCGCAATACCGGACATATTCGCCTCATACAACTCGAGGGAGATCCACCACGGCTGGAATGCCGAATACTATTACCGGATCCATACAAGCGGGGCGGGTAAGGCATCAGAGTGCATCAGGTGCGGGAAGTGCGAGAAGGTGTGTCCGCAGCACCTTGAAATCAGGAGGCTTCTTGAAAAATGTGCTTCCATCTTCGATAAAAAGTGAGAAATGTTAAATCTCCGGCTCTTTTTCCCTCTCTTGTTCTCTATCTCTGATCAAGCTGGCCGGTCCAGCCTTTTATCTGGTGCATTCTCTCTCTTTTACGATGTTAAAAGCATTAAAAATAACAACTTATACTGCCACATCTATGTAACTCTTTACAGTATCATAAGTAAGAAAGACGTGAGGGAGAAAACGGGCTTGGCGGGAATCTGATAAAATTTTTAATTTTTTGTTTGCCATATCAATTTTTCTAATGTACTCTATACTCAAGACGCCGCTTCTTGATTCGGCGCGCTGTTATTCAAGAAAGGAGGAACAACAGTGAAAAAGGTTATCATCGTATTATTGGCACTCTCAATGGCAATCATGGGACTCAGTGCTCAGGCAGCAGGTGAAACAGCAGCATCAGCAGGTGAGACACTCACACTCTGGACATATCCTATCGGAAACTGGGGAGATGACGCAGCAGTCACAGCTCTCATGGATGCTTTCACCGCTGAGACAGGTATCAAGGTAAATGTCGAGTATCTTACATACACAGACGGCGACGACAAGGTCAACACAGCTCTTGCAGCTGGACAGGCTCCCGACCTCATCATGGAAGGACCGGAAAGACTGGTTGCCAACTGGGGTGCTAAGGGCTACATGGTCGACATGTCCGATCTCCTCGACAGCACAGACAGAGCAGAGATTTTCTCGACTACTCTCACGCCTTGTGAGACAGCAGACGGCAAGCTCTATGAGTATCCGCTCGTCATGACAGCTCACTGTATGGCTATCAACCTTGATGCATTCAAGGCAGCAGGCGCAGACAAGTATGTCAACCTCGAGACAAGAACATGGACAACAGATGACTTCATCAAGGCAGTCAACGCTCTCTATGCTTACTACGGAACAACAGTCGGCGCAGTCTACTGCTCGGGTCAGGGCGGCGACCAGGGAACAAGAGTTCTTGTGAACGGCCTCTACGGCGGAACATTCACAAACGCAGAGCACACAGCTTACACATGGAACAGTGCTGAGAACATCAAGGCTCTCCAGACACTCAGAGATCTCAAGGGAATCGCATTCGACGCATCAATCAACGGCGGCGAAGAGATCCAGCTCTTCAGAAACGGCACTCTCAAGATGGCATTCTGCTGGAACATCGGTCAGCAGCTTCAAGATGACAAGACATACAGCGGCGAAGAGATTGTCTTCATGAGCTTCCCGTCACCGACAGGCGTTACAGAGCTCAACGGCGGTATCTGGGGCTTCGGTATCTTTGACAACGGCAACGCTAAGAAGATTGAAGCTGCTAAGACATTCGTCAAGTACTTCTGCGACGGCAAGGGAACAGAGGATGCCATCAAGACAGCTATGTACTTTGCTGCACGCACAACTGCAGACGGCAAGGACCTCTCCGGTATCTGGGCTGACAACGAAATCATGAACGAGTACACCGTTCTCATGCAGTACCTCGGCGACTACTATCAGGTAACATCCGGCTGGGCAAATGCAAGAACAGCATGGTGGAACATGCTCCAGGCAGTAGGCCAGGGACAGGACATCGCAACAGCTGTCAAGACATTCGCAGACCAGGCTAACGCAGCTGCAGCAGCTAACTGATTGAATTAATGAAAGACCGGGCTCCTCTCTCCGGGGCCCGTTATCGAAGCCCTGTTCCTTTTTAGGGCAGGGCTCTTTTCAGGTACACAAATGGCACAGGCATTATCTATGAACAAGGCAATCAGACGCAGGGAGACCGTATCGGCATACCTGTTTCTCCTGCCGTCACTGGTATTCTTCATCGGTTTTGTAATATTCCCGATGATACTCTGTCTCTATACGAGTCTCTTCGACGCAAGTCTCAACGCAACCAAGGCCGATGTCTTCATCGGACTGGGTAACTACATCGAGCTCTGGCAGGATCCCGTATTTATAAAAGCGCTGAAGAATACATTCATCATCGTAATCGTTTCGGTCCCCATCGTAACGGCGTTCTCGCTCTGGGTGGCTGCAACCATCTATAAGATGAGGAACTGGGCTCTCAGTGCCTTCAGATGTATCTTCTACCTTCCCGTCGTAACGGGATCTGTAGCAGTCACCGTTGTATGGAAATGGATCTACAACAACTACTACGGCGTTCTCAACTACGTTTTAAAGGGAATGGGCGTCATCGACCAGAACGTCAACTGGCTGGGATCTGCGAGCACCGCACTCTGGTGTATCATCGTGATACTTCTCACGACAAGCATCGGTCAGCCCATCGTCCTCTACGTCTCTGCTCTCAGCAACGTAGATCCGACTCTCATCGAAGCGGGTGAGGTTGACGGGGCGACGAATCTCCAGACCTTCTGGCGCATCAAGTGGCCGTCAATCATGCCGACGACGCTCTACATCGTCGTCATCACAACAATCAACAGCTTCCAGTGCTTTGCACTCATCCAGCTTCTGACATCCGGCGGTCCGAACAATTCGACACAGACAGTCATGTACTACATCTACTACACTGCATTCAAGCTCTACAGGTTCGGCTACGGCAACGCAATGGGAATCATCCTCGCACTCTTCATTGCCGCTCTCAGTGCCGTTCAGTTCTTCCTGGCGAGAGAAAAATAGGGAGGAAGGTATGGATCTCAGCAAACAGAACAAAAGTGCATACCACATCATATGCGTAATTCTCATAATCATCTTCGCCGCCCTCTCGATCTTTCCCCTCTACTGGATAGTAACGGGTGCATTCAAGAATTCGAAGGAGATCAACTCCGCAACCCCCGTATGGTGGCCGAGTGAATGGGTTCTGGATAACTTCACGCGTCTCTTCGGCAAGCGCAGTGCTCCTCTCTTCGAGATCTTCGGCCTTCAGGGGCCGAGGGTGCCTGCAGCCATAAGATGGCTTCTGAACACAGTCGTCATGGCAGTCGCGGCGATGATTTTAACATGCATCACCGCCTCGATGGCAGGCTATGCCCTGGCAAAGAAGCGCTTCTACGGCCAGAAGATTCTCTTCTCGCTCATCGTATGTGCGATGGCGCTTCCGAAGCAGGTCATACTCATTCCGCTTATCAAGGAGATGAGTGCTCTCAATCTCTACGATACCCTCTGGGCTGTAATATTCCCCACAGTCGGATGGCCCTTCGGAGTCTTTCTGATGAAGCAGTTCTCCGAAGGAGTACCGCGTGAGATGCTCGAGGCTGCACGCATCGACGGCTCGAACGAGGCCAAGACCTTCGTCGAGATAGTCGTTCCGATGATCAAGCCGGGTATCGGGGCACTTGCCATCTTCACATTCATCAACAGCTGGAATGATTATTTCATGCAGCTCATCATGCTCAGTAAATCAAGCAATCTGACGATATCACTCGGTATTGCGACAATGCAGGCCGAGAACAGCACTGACTTCGGTATCATAATGGCCGGGGCGGCACTTGCCTCCCTCCCCATCATCATCGTCTTCCTCATCTTCCAGAAGTATTTCACGAAGGGAATCACGATGGGTGCTGTAAAGGGTTGATTGGAGGTTTTAAATGTCAGAGAGAGAAGATAAATACAAAGGTATTATTCCCGCATTCTATGCCTGCTACGGCAGTGACGGTGAAATCGACAGCAAAAGGGTGAAGGCCTTCACGAAGTACCTCATCGGTAAGAACGTGAAGGGGCTCTACGTCGGCGGAAGCAGCGGAGAGTGCATCTACCAGAGCGTGGATGACAGAAAGAAGCTACTTGAGGCCGTGATGAGCGAAGCTGAGGGAAAGATCACCGTAATTGCACATGTTGCATGCAACAATACACGGGACTCGAGAGAGCTTGCCGCACACGCTGAAAGTCTCGGCGTCGACGCAGTTGCGTCCATTCCCCCGATCTACTTCCATCTTCCGGATTATGCGATCGCGAAGTACTGGAACGACATCTCCGATGCAGCTCCGAAGACGGACTTCGTCATCTACAATATCCCGCAGCTTGCAGGAGTTGCTCTCTCGCTTCCTCTTCTGAGGACAATGCTCGAAAACGAGAGAGTGATCGGAGTCAAGAACTCCAGCATGCCCACCCAGGATATCCAGATGTTCAAGGCCGAAGGTAAGAAGAACGGCAGGGAGTTTGTCGTATTCAACGGTCCGGACGAGCAGCTTGTCTCGGGTCTTGCAATCGGTGCCGACGGCGGCATCGGCGGAACGTATGCAGTAATGCCCGAGCTCTACAAAGCGATCTTCGACCTCGTGAAGAAGGGCGACATCGACAAGGCGAGGGAGATCCAGAACAAGGCAGATTCGATTATCTACGCACTCTGCTCTGCAAAGGGCAACCTCTATGCAACGATGAAGGAAGTATTGAAAAAGAGAACCGGCCTCGATCTCGGCGGCGTCAGAGCTCCGCTCTATCCATATACGGAAGGAGACAGGAGCGTCGTCGAGAAGTGTGCATCGATGATCGACGAGGCTGTGAGCGATCTTTAAACGGGGACTTTGAAGACGGCCTTTCTAACTCTTGCCGGGGACGTGACACAGCGCCCGGGGGAATGTGCTTCCTCGGGCATGGTGATGCAGTACTGTCCGGCGCGGATTATATGCTCCTCTCCTCCGCTGCATTCTCCGAGCATGATGTCCCTCTCCTGGCTGTACTCTTCGGTGACGGCCATGGATTTGACGGGGGCGGTGATGATTTTCTCCTCCCCGCTGATTATGTAGTGGATGTCGGCGTATTTCCTGTGGGCTTCAAAGGAGGAGTTTTCCTTCGTGGTGAAGGAGGAGAGAGAGACGAAGATTCCTCCGCCGAGCTCTGTCCTCCCGTCCTCGAGGAGCGAGACATCGTGGCTGTTGAGCCAGTCTATGGCCCTGTGAAGGTTTGAAAGTGTCCTGTAAGTGCTTTCCATATTGTTTCCTCTCATGTCAGACGATATGATTCATTCATTATAGAAGGAGATTAAGACAATGAGTAATGTTTTCGAAAAAATAAAGGGTGCTCTCATAGTATCGTGCCAGGCACTTCCCTCCGAGCCTCTTCACTCTTCATTCATCATGGGGAGGATGGCCCTCGCTGCAAAGGAAGGCGGCGCAAGGGGAATAAGGGCCAATACAAAGGAAGATATCGCCGAGATACAGAAGAACGTCGATCTTCCGATAATCGGAATCGTCAAGCGTGACTATCGAGACAGCGAGATTTACATCACGCCGACGATGAAGGAGATAAGAGAGCTCATCTCCGTCGGACCCGAGATAATAGCACTCGATGCAACATCGAGGCCGAGGCCCGGGGAAAAGAGCCTCAGGGAATTCTTCCTCGAGATAAAGAAGGAATACCCGGATCAGCTTCTCATGGCTGACTGCTCGACACTCGAGGAGTGTCTCTATGCAGACTCCCTCGGATTCGACTTCATCGCTCCGACGATGGTCGGCTATACTCCCGAGAGTAAGGGACTCAGAATTGCCGAGGATGATTTCAGGCTCCTGAAAGAGATCATAAAGGGCGTGAAGCATCCTGTGATCTGTGAAGGCAACATCGACTCTCCGGAGAAGGCGAGAAGGGTGCTCGATCTGGGCTCATTTGCAGTAGTCGTCGGATCCTCGATTACAAGACCACAGCTCATCACAAGGAAATATGCGGCGGCCATCGAGGCATAAACTATCAACAACCCGCGGGACAAGGGCCGGGGTTAGTGCAAACAGCTTCGCCCGCCGGAAGGATATTTAACAATGAAATATTACGCTTCTATCGACATAGGCGGAACGGCCGTGAAGTACGGCGTTGTCACCTCAGACGGCATAATCACAGAAAAGGGTGAGACGGCGACCGAGGCCTCAAGAGGTCCCGGGGTCTGGATGAAGAAGATAGCCGCGGTAATCGAAGAGATGAAGTCCTCACATGTCCTCAGCGGTATCTGTGTCTCGTCCACTGCGATGATAGACTCAGAGCGCGGACGTGTCTTCTTCTCGCTTCCCCAGGTTCCGGATTATACCGGATTCGAGGTGAAGAAGTACCTTGAGACGGAGTGTGGCCTTACGACGGAAGTCGAGAACGACGTCAACTCCGTCGCACTTGCCGAGAGTATAACGGGGGCGGGAAAGGGATATGACTCCGTCCTCTCGCTTGCAGTCGGCACCGGAATCGGAGGCGGCTTCACAGTAAGGGGGAAGCTCCTCAGGGGACACACCTTCTCGGCATGCGAAGTAGGCTACATAAAGGTCGAAGGAGGAACATTGGAGAGCATGGGCTCGACAAGCGCACTCTGCCGCAGGGTCGAGAAGTACAAGGGTGATGAGAGCTTCAGCTGGAACGGCCGCAGGGTCATCCGGGAAGCTGAGAAAGGCGACAGGGACGCCCTCCGCGCACTCGATATCATGACAGGATCGATAGCAGACGGCCTTGTCTCTCTTTCATATATCCTCAATCCCGCCGTCATAGTACTCGGGGGAGGCATCATGAAGAACAGCTTCCTTGTCGACGAGATCAGAAATAAATACCGCGCCTCGATCAATCCTCTCATCGGAGAGAGAACCGATGTCGTGAAGGCCGTCTACGACAACGATGCGGGGCTTCTCGGGGCATTCTACCACTTTATGGAGAAACATCCGGAGGAAGAAGAGTGAAGAAGAGAATACTGTGCTTCGGCGATTCCAATACCTGGGGTTATATCCCCGGAACAGCAGAACGCTATGACGAGGATACGAGATGGACGTCTCTCCTTGGAAAAAAGCTCGGTGACGGGTTTGCTGTCATTGAAGAAGGAATGACAGGACGCACAACTGCCTTTGACACGGGCTTTGACGACTATCTCAACGGAAAGAAGGCCCTCGGATATATTCTCAAGAGCCAGCTCCCACTCGACGCTGTCGTCGTCATGCTGGGTACAAACGACATATGTGACCACAGGATGGACAGAATAGAACTCGGACTTACAGAGATCGTACGCCAGATAAGGAACGCCAACCGGATCTTCCGCACAAAGACTCCCGTCTTCCCCTCAGATAATCCCGTTGTTCTTCTTGTCTCTCCGCTTCCGTTCGGAGACGCATGTCCCCTCAGCGCCGAGATAAAGAAGGAGAGCATGCTCTATCCGTCCATGACAAAACGTGTCGCCGTCTCTATGGGTGTGCATTTTCTTGACCCCGGTCCTTATATAAAGCCGTCAGATACGGACGGCATACATCTTTCGGCAGAAAGTCATGCACTTCTTGCATCCCTGGTCTACAATAGTCTCATGGAGACTTTACTCTGATCAACAACCCACGGGACAAGTCCCGGGGTATGTAGCGAAAGCGAGCATACCCTTGTTGATTAGCCTCAGTGCTCAGCACTACGTTACGGGAGAATATATAGGTACCGATGGGTGTTGTCCTAGCCCTTCGCTCTACGGTCCGTGTTTAAACA
>CAVACS010000035.1:0-16195 GCA_963587105.1 Anaerovoracaceae bacterium
TCGACGGAGAGACCCTGGAGGTCAAGTGTGAAGTTGAGAACGCTGTCGTTCTTTTCGTCGATGTCAAGCGTGCTCTTTACAGGCGGCATCTTCTTCACGACTACGGACTTGACCTCGTCTGTGACGAAGAGCTCTCCCATCTCTGAAAGAGACTCCAGCCCTTCGTTGTAGAATGAGTAGACGTCGTCTACGCTCTCGGAGAGGATCCAGAGGCCGTCAGCCGAGTAATTTCCCTTGAACACAGAGTCCAGAAAATCAGAGATCTCGCTCTGGAATTCCGGGCAGAGGTTACTTCTTAAATCGTTGAAGTGGCTGTAGGATGGGTAGAGCGTGTTCTCCTTCCCGTCGTATCTGAAGAGGGCCGAGCATACGACGTAGTCTTTGATAGCTTCGACGTAAAAGATTGCCGTCGGAGGCTCCTTTAGTATGCCTTCGAGCTTATCTATGGCATTGTCCTCGATCTTCCCCGCTTTCCTGAGTTCGGGAAGTACGTTCTGGTAGAATCTGTCGATGAGTCCCATGCCGACTGTGAACAAGAAGCTGCCGCTGCTGTCGGCTGATTTCAGAAACTGTGCCGCCGCTCCGAGCTCGTTCTTGTCGCCTCTGTATAGTGTGTTTCCCTCGCACCAGTACAGATAGCGCTGGGATTCCCTTCCCTTCGTGATGTTTCCCGACACAGTGACACCGAGTCTCTTTCCGTCTTCGATTCTGTCATCGATTCTCATTGTGAAGGATGGTCTGGAAGGAGAGAGCGTGAGTTTCTCTCCACCAGATAGAAGGACATCTCCGTCCTCGATATCCGAAAAGAAGTCATCGAGAGCCCAGCCTATGTAGAGGAAATCCTTATCCCAGGTGTTTGTGTATCTATGTACGAGATTCTGCAGCTCGGCACTCTCTAAAACCTTCATGACCCTTTCAGCTCTCTCTGTGAGACGGGCAGTACTGAAATCTATTGCACTATCCTTATTGAGGCTGTGAAGCTCTCTCTGAGTGACTGTTTTGATGAATTTCCCTGCGTCCCTGACCTTGTAGAACTTGCCGTTGGACCCGCTGACCTTCAGCGAGAGTTTCAAGGAATTCCAGAAAAGCGTCGGCTCTATGTCGACTATAGTCTCTTCAGACTTTTCGCTTCCGGTTTTCTTCTTCGTCGTCTTACGGAAGTTATTGATGAATTCGAGAGCTGCATTGTCCGAGAAGTCTATGTAGTCACGGTTCTCGTGGAGAAAGTCGAAGAGGGATAGAAGTGCAACGGTCTTATGTACACACAGCTGGTAAATTCCATTTTTGTCGGCAGCGAAGATGCGGCATTCCGGTCTGAGGATGGAAGTTGAGTAGAACCAGGGGTTCATTCTCGTGCAGCTTATGTTCCTTATGCCGTTCCTGCCGAGCGCTATCGTGACGAGAGTCGATTCTTCCTTTTCGCTGTCCTCGACATGCACGCTGTATGAGAGTTCCTTATCTGACGCGGTGCCGCCGCGACTTATATCTGCGTTCCTGAAATCTCCGTCTTTGTACCATGCAAGAGCCTTTTCACAGTCAGATTTCGTGGGCTTATATACCTCAAGGCTTTTTCCGAAGTTGAGATAGTGGTAGCTTCCGTCGTCTTCGAAGGTGAGGGTGGTGTACTTGTCTCTCACAGGGGATGAATTCTTCTTCCGCTCCGGTGCCGGTGCAGGGGCAAAGACACCCTTGGTATATTTATCCTCTATGGCGTAGAGTACAGCGGCAATGTGCTTGCACGTGCCGTGCTCCCCGGCATACGGACATGTACATACGGGGCTCGTGACATTCCCGTTTGAAATCGTAAGACCGACGTAATAATCACTGCTTCCCTCCACGGTTGCAGTGAAGTCGTCGCCGTGGCGTTCAAGGTCTCTGACCGCGCCTCCTTGAAAATAGTCCAGCCCTCTCTGCAGAATCTGGGGCTGGAAGAGGTTTCTCCATGATGACATAACACTATCGTAGAGGAAAAAGGGTGATATTATCTACCCGTTGAAGCTTTCTTCTTTCTTCTCCGACCTTGATTCTTCCTTTCCGGGGGATTAACTTATCCGCAATGAGGAAAACCGTTCCTCATCCGGCTCCCGGCATCCCGGGATTGACGGAAGCGCGGGTATGAAGGGGAAGAAGGAAAAGATGGAAAGTGTGAAGACTGTCGTTTTCGACGGCGGAGAAATGGATTACATTTCATTCGGAAAGGGAGAGAAAACATTCGTCATTCTCCCGGGACTTTCGGTCCACAGCGTGACGGGCTTCGCAGGTGCCGTTGAAGCAGCATACGCGCCGTTTCTTGAAGAGTACACCGTCTATCTCTTCGACAGGAAGAAGAAAATCGATACCGGATACTCTATCCGCTCCATGGCCTCCGATACGGCAGAGGCCATGTCGGCTCTGTCTCTCTCCTCCTGTGCCGTCTTCGGAGCCTCGCAGGGCGGAATGATCGCCATATATCTTGCAATAGATCACCCCGCTCTTGTATCAAAGCTTATCCTGGGCTCGACGCTATCGCGCTCTAACGAGACCTTCCTCTCTGCTGTCTCTCTATGGCTGGAGAAGGCAAGGGAGAGGGACGAGGAGGGACTTCTCTCAAACTTTGTCGACGCCGTCTACTCGGAGAATACACTATCGCTCTGCCGCGATAGTCTCATCGAATCGAACCGCGGTATAACGGAGGAGGAGTGGGAGCGCTTTATTGTTCTTGCATCATCATGCCTCGGCTTCGACTCGTATGACGAACTGGGGAAGATCACATGCCCCGTTCTCGTCATAGGAAGCGAGGGTGACAGGGTTGTGACGGCCGCTTCCTCGAGGGAGATTGCATCTCTTCTCGACTGTGAAAAATACATCTATCCTCCGTTTTACGGCCATGCCGTCTATGACGAGGCTCCGGACTACAAGAAGCGGTGTCTCGAGTTTCTTGAGAAGTGATTGTCTTTTTCTCTTCAGAAAGGACGAAAAAAGAGATGTCGGCCGGAAATGCCGTAGAGAAAAGCATCTTTATTCCGGATTTTCATTCTCATCAAAATGATGATGGAAATGTGATGAAAACAGAAAAAAAGTCCATTGCGGCTCTTTTGAAAACAGGCATAGAATCCCGTTTTCAGAGAGCCGTTTTCAGATATTGCATTGACTAAAGCGCAGAATATTTCATATTTTTTGAGAAAAAGCTAAAAAGAGGCTCAGAGGAGGCGCTATGAATGCAGTAACGGAAAAAGTCCTGGAACGGGTGATGATGAACAATGTCGGTGAGGTCGAGTTCCAGAGTGCAGTACGCAATTTCCTTTCTTCGATAGACAAGGTTATCGAGAGGTTTCCCGATGTGATTTACAACAGGGTTCTCGAGAGGATGGTGGAGCCCGAACGCGCTGTTCTCTTCCGTGTGCCGTGGGTGAACGACGAGGGAAGACTGGAGATCAACAGGGGATACAGAGTGCAGATGTCATCCTCCATCGGCCCGTATAAGGGGGGACTGAGGTTCCATCCTTCTGTCAATCTCTCGATCATGAAGTTCCTTGCCTTCGAACAGGTATTCAAGAACTGCCTTACATCCCTCTCTATGGGAGGCGGAAAGGGAGGAAGCGACTTCGATCCCAAGGGTAAGAGCGAGGGGGAGGTCATGCGCTTCTGTCAGTCGTTCATCACGGAGCTCTACCGTCATATCGGGCCGGATACCGATGTGCCGGCAGGCGACATAGGTGTCGGCGGAAGGGAGATCGGCTATATGTTCGGCCAGTACAAGAGGATCACCAACTCCTTCACGGGAACCCTTACAGGAAAGGGCCTCGACTTCGGCGGCTCTCTTATCAGGGCGGAGGCCACAGGCTACGGGCTTGTCTATCTGACAGAGGCTGTTCTTGCCGACAGGGGTATGAAAATCGAGGGCTCCGTATCTCTTGTCTCGGGATCCGGAAACGTTGCACAGTATACCGTCGAGAAGATAAACGCGCTTGGTGGAAAGGTCGTCACGCTCTCCGACAGCAGCGGTATGATCTACGACGAGAAGGGAATCGACAGGGAGAAGCTCGAGTATGTGAAGATGCTGAAGAACGTCTTGAGGGGAAGGATTTCCGAGTATGCTGAAAAGTATCCCGGAACAGTATATATTCCCCGTAAGGGAGGTACTCCCAATCCCGTCTGGGATATCAAGGCGGACTATGCATTCCCGTGCGCAACGCAGCTTGAGATCCTCCGGGAGGATGCACTCAATCTCGTGAAGAACGGCGTAAGGTACGTCGGCGAAGGCGCGAACATGCCCTGTTCGACTGAGGCTGAAAAGATTCTTGTCTCCTCGGGTGTCCTCGTCGCTCCTGCAAAGGCCGCGAACGCCGGAGGTGTTGCGGTATCGGGACTGGAGATGAGCCAGAACGGAATGAGACTTTCATGGACGAGGGAGGAGGTGGACATGAAACTTAAGGAGATCATGAAGAACATCTACCGCAATATAAGCGAAGCCGCATCCCTCTATTCCGACAGGGACAATTTCATAGACGGTGCCAACATCGCATCCTTCATGAAGGTCTCGCGTGCGATGCTCGCCCAGGGCTACGTCTGATACTTCCATATATCGATGCGTGAAAGTAAAGGCTTCAGCAATTTACCGCTCTGAAGCCTTTCTGTCTTCAGAGCCGGAGAAGAAAGGCGATGATGCTGACTTTCCTTTTTCCCGGAGTGCATTCTGAAATGCCGTTCTCTCTCCGGGGTCTTTGTTTTCGAATAAGTCAAATATATACCCGCTTCGAAGCAAAGAGAGGCCTCCATGGCGTTATTCTTCTTCTTTCGGGCGCTATTGTTATCGACGTAGTGTCCGAGCGGGTTTAACATTCCACTGAACCGGGGGTGGTATGGATAATTTCAGAAATACGCTTTTTAAGACGGCGCTTCCCATTACGGGGCAGAGTCTCCTTCAATCATCGTTCTCGCTCATCGATCAGCTCATGGTCGGACAGCTCGGAACCGTATCTGTTGCGGCTGTGGGGATAGCGGGGAAGTTCTCCTCCTTCTATACGATTCTTCTTGCGGCGCTTGTTTCAGCATACTCAATCATGCTCAGTCAGTATGTCGGGGCAGCTGACGGGGAGGGGGAGGAGCATTCCTTCCGTCTCGCTCTTCTTTTCTCCCTCCTTCTGACGTTTCTTTTCCTCATTCCGTCTCTGCTTGTTCCGAAGGGTGTGATGGGACTCTACATAAACGATGAGGAGACTGTCAGAGAAGCCGCGTTCTATCTCTTCATTGTAAGTCTCGGCTTTCCGGCACAGGCGCTTTCCCTCATCTTCTCCACAATCCTCCGCTCTCATGAGAGAGCATCCTTTCCAATGTTTGTATCTCTTATCTCCGCCGTGGTGAACAGCTTTTTCAACTACCTCTTCATCTTCAGCCTCGGGCGCGGAGTCGGAGGAGCTGCGGAGGCTACCGTCATCAGTCAGTACACGGCAGCCGTTCTTGTTGCAATACCGGCGCTGAAGAGTATGAGAAGAGGTGAGAGAAAGGGGGGAGAGGGCTATGCCCGGTCCTTCTTCAGAATCTTCCTTCCGATAGTCTTCTGCGAGTTCTTCTGGGGCCTGGGGGAGAATGTCTATGCCTCTCTCTACGGACATCTGGGCCGCGAGAGCGCAGCCGCGTACTCCCTCACGGGACCTGTGCAGTCGCTTATGATAGGCTCGCTCACAGGCCTGAGCCAGGCGGCGGGAATCCTTATCGGAAAGGATCTGGGGAGAAAGGACTACGACGGGGCATACTCACACAGCCGTACGATCATCAGATACGGCGTTCTCTTCAGCATCATACTATCTGCCGCCCTTATAGTCGTCAGAAGGTATTATCTTTCGCT
Source organism: Anaerovoracaceae bacterium (assembly GCA_963587105.1). Lineage (GTDB taxonomy): Bacteria > Spirochaetota > Spirochaetia > Sphaerochaetales > Sphaerochaetaceae > Ornithospirochaeta. The sequence goes on from CAVACS010000035.1 coordinate 5,828, forward strand.
CTATTCTGTCGAAGAATGCGTCTCCGCCCTTTCTTCCGCACTTCTTCTTGTATATGCATTCTACGCTCCCGTGAAGGTGAGCAATATGATAATAGGCGGCGGAATAATCAGAGCCGGCGGCAGGACCGACCTCAGTATGTATGTCGACTTCATCGGCACATGGTGCATAGGCGTGCCGCTTGCCTTTCTTACATCCCGTGTTCTCTCTCTTCCCGTCTATCTTGTATATGCATCACTCTCCTTCGAGGAGGTCGTGAGACTGGGCATAGTAAGCCGCATCTGGGTGAAGAAGAAGTGGATGGAGAGCATCACAGATTGAGAGCGCCGTTGTAGAGAGCATAGAAATCTTCCCCTTTGAGCGATGCCAGAAACTCCTCTGACGGCAGCACTGTCCTCCCTCCGAGGGAGGTGAACCACTGTGGAATCTCCCTTGTAGATATAAGCATCTTCCCTCTCTCCTCGTACATGTCGAGAAAGGAGGGGGAGAAGAGGGCTCTTATCACCTTTTCGGCCACAGCGGGTGCTATTGTTCTCCGGACGGCGGCGTATGACGGGATGAGGACGGAGCCCTCAAGGGGAAGGGAAGTCTGAGCTGAAGGATCCGAGAGTGCGAATACTGCGGGAACGAGGGCATATCTGCTCTCTCCGGTCTTTACTCTCTGGAAAGCGTTTATCGGCATAGGAGTGACAGCTGCCCTTTTCAATGCTTCTTCTGCCTTTTCTCTTCCGTAGAGATTCCATATCGTCTTGACGACGGTCTTTGCAGCCGAGTTATCTATCCCGCCGAAGGTGAAGGTGTCATCGGATGAGAGCGAGAGAAGCGACTTCTCTCCTCTCTCCCTGGAGTACAGGACGAGAGGAATTGCAAGGTAGGGAAGGAGCTTTCCTCTCATTATGGATCTGTTCTTCACATCCATCATTCCCGATATGTCCACAAGATCGTCTTCAAAGCGCGAGAAGATCCTCTCGTCCTCAAAGACTTCGAGGTCGGCGGAGAGGAAGATGTCGGGAAGAATTGAGTCCTCCCTTCTCAGATAGTCCGACATATGAGAGGAATAGCCGAGGCCGAAGTGTGTGATCCTGAGCTCTATCTCCTCCTTTCTCAGCTCCGTCTTTATCCTTTCAAGGTATTCAAGTTCTATTCTGTTGAGTATACAGATGTTGCTCCAGTAGAGTGTAACTTCAGTCACAGAGTGCCTCCCCGTTCCTCATCCGTTTTATGAGGGTGTTTCTTCTTCTGTATTCTTCATCGAGGAGAAGAAAGAGCTTCTCCTCGTCTTTGCTTCTTTCAATAACTCTTTCGACTCCGCCTCTCTTTATCACAATACGCTTTCCGGCCATGAGGGCGGTATGTGGATCGTGGGTGACGAGAAGCACGAGCTTACCGCGTCCGAGGAGCATCTCGAGAGCTCTTGTCTTGTCGATTCCTGCGTTCTCGATCTCGTCTACAAGAACAACCGGCCTGTCGGATACGAATGCGATGTCGCACGTCATAAGCGCTCTCGCCTGTCCTCCGGAGAGCTCGGAGAGCCTTGTTTCAGTACCGAAGGGTTCACCCGAGAGAAGGGAAGAGAGCTCTGCTATCTTTTCCGTCTTCTCCTCCTTCTTCCCTGCCGCAAGGAAATGCAGGGCAAGGAACTCCCCGACAGTCATGTCCAGTGTGAAGCTCATCCTCTGCCCGAGATGAGATATGAGGGTGTCGGAGGTCTCTTCTCTCTCGTCACCGGTGAGGCTTCTTCCGTCGACGAGGATCTGTCTCTTCGTGACGGAGTCACCGCATACAAGCATCTCTATATCCTTGATGAATCGGCTCTTTCCCGCACCCGTCTCTCCGACGACTGCCCATAGCTCTCCGCTTCTGAGCTCTATCGAGTCAAATTTCTCCTTTATCCCGCTTTTATCTGAGCCCGGGAGTATTGTGATACTTTTCATTTATCTTTATCCTCCCCGAAATCTATCTTTCCCACGACTCCCAGCTGGAACTCGGAGCCGACTCTCCTCTCTCCGACGCAGTACGAGCAGACTCCGCTCGGCATCGTGTGGCGTAGAATGTCGTTCTCGTAGGAGTCGACCGGAGGGAGGGAGAGGATACAGGAGAGGATCCTCTCGGCTCCGTAACCCTCCCTTCCGTCGAATGCGATTATCTTTGCACCTCTGTTGACGGATGCGAGGCGGAAGGCGAGGATCTCCCTCTCCGCCTGGCTTATGAGATCGCACTTCGTCATGACGATGACGTCGGCCTGGAGGACCATCGGTCCCATGCGCGATGGCGAGAATGCGTTGGCAGTCACATCAAGAGCTGTCACGGCGACGGCCTTTTTTGTCAGCGGCGAGCAGCGGTGACAGAGTCCCGCACTCTCGATGAAGAGATAATCCGCCTCCTTTCTCTCTCCCCAGTGCCAGAGCTCGGGCAGATTCGATACGAGAAAGTGGTCGGGACAGATGTCCCCCGAGAGGCCCAGAACCGACGGAATGCCCATGGCTTCATATGCTTCGGTGTCGGGGCTGTAGAGAGTGTCCATCTTTGCGGCACATACCCTCTCTCCCTTCTCCCTGAAGAGGGGGAGAAGATGCTTCAGGATCTGAGTCTTCCCGCTTGACGGCGTTCCGGAAACGATGACTATTCTTTTCATATACGTTAGCCTAAACTAACTAAAATAAAGAAACAGTCTCATATGAGACGGTATTGAAGGAAATGGAGGAAACTGTTATAGGTTTTTCATGAACAGACTGCTCTCGATATGCGGCATAAGGGAAGAAGACGGAAGAAGAGTGACATACCAGAAAGGAGCAATCGTTGATGACAGGACGGATTCAGAGCGCTCGGTCGTCCTCGTCATAAGCGGAACGCTCAGGGTCTTTTCGGTGGTCTCTGACGAGAAGCGCATACTGCTCTCGAAGCTCGAAAGCGGCGATATCTTCGGAGTTGCCAACCTCTTTCTCGAGGAGGATCTTGTGACAGAGCTCGAGTGTGCGCTTGAGTGCACGCTCTTTCTCTATCCCAAGGAGAAGCTCAGAAAGAAGATACTCTCTTCGAAAGAGGCTATGGAATGCTATTCGACACTTATGAATGAAAAACTCCGGTTCCTGACGGGGAGAATCGCACTCCTGAGTATGCCGTCTTCCCGGTCAAGGCTTGCTGCAGCCATTATCGACGGCGTCGGGTACAGGAGCCTCGAGGAGCTTTCCTCATACCTTAACATAAGCCGGGCAACTCTCTTCAGGGAGCTCGGGTATCTCGAGAACGAAGGCCTCATAGAACGCAGGGGACGCAGGATTGTGATAACGGGGAGGGAGAAACTTTCCGATTATGTTTGATGATATGCCCTCGTTACTGTAGGATAGGTGTATGACTGATGATGATTACAGAAAACTCTGTCAGGAGGCACCAGGAATAAAAAAGCCGTGGAGAGTGAGGAGATTGGCCGGCGGGGCTATAATCTCTTCCTGTATCCCTGTAATATTACATCTGAGGTTCCCGTCGTGACCGGGAGTGACGGAAAAAGGGAAGTAGTCATACCTCAATGGAAGAAGAGTCCGGAGAGCTTAGTCACGCTGAAGTGAGGGAGAAAAGGATGAAGAAGAGTGAGAGAATAATCGAAGCCCTCAACGCTCTTATTGCTGAAAAGGGTTTTGACGGAATCTATGAGGAGCCGAAGGCTGTTTACCATTACCTCAGAGAGAAGAAAGCAGATAGTGTTCTTTCGGGAGCGGTTTCCTATGCGCTCCTTTCGGATGTCGGACGCAGCGGCGATTCCTTCCCGCTCTCAATTTCAGCACTTTCCCTTACGGAGGATGTGAGCTCCTGCCTTCTTGAAATCTTCGACGCACTCTACTCCGATGAACACATTTCAGCTCTTGAGGAGGAGAAGAGAAAGGCATTCGATGAATTCTGCTCTTCAGAGCATACAATCAGGATAAGCGGAGACGCCGACTGGAGGTCGAGACTGCACTACACATTGCACTGCTCTTACAGCTTTGAACTGACCTTTTCCGTTTTTGACAGCAGGCTCGTTGAAGAGGAGACGAAGGACTATCTGAAAGAGAAAGGTGCTGTCACTTCCGAAGATATCGCATTATACTATAAAAGGGGGCTCGAAGAGGCAGTCGACGACGACTTCGGATCTTTCTGCGGAGACGGCGAAGACTACTACGAGCCCTATGTTGAGGATTACGATTCGGAGAGCGGACTATCCGTCATCGAGGATTACCTTGAAGAGCGGGGTCTTGAGCTTCTTTCGTACTCGTTCAGAGGTGACAGAGATGACGACTGGTGATATCGGGAAGGAAGACGGCAGATCCCGCATTGAAGAGATCATCCGTAAGAGGACGCGGGAGATAACATCTCTCGAATTCGGACAGCTCTCCAAGGAGGTCTTCACACGCGACTGTACACAGCGTAAGATAAATGCCGCCGTACACTTCGCCCCCGTTCTCAGGGAGCGCTTCGGGGATAAGTATCCCGGAACTGACTGGGAAGAGACAGCATCTCTTCTGGCTGTACTTAATACCGACAGTCCCGACAGCATTGAAAGGGAAACTCATTTTCTCTACGCTCTTGCCTTCTTCATACTCGACTCTGTCTACTACTCGGAGGAGAAGGGAAGTTTTTCCGCTCTTGAGAAGATTTTAAAAAATGATACCCTCGAGGAGCATCTCGACGAGGAGATCTACGACTACTATGTCAATAAGCATCTTCTGACCTGCTATCATCCGCTCTACCGTCCGTGGCATGTCGATTCAATTGTCGATCTCATCGCATTCCGTAACCTTGACTACATCTCCTACAAGAAGGAGAAAAGGGGCATCGGCGACTATTCGCTGATATGCGACAGTGTAACGACTGCCTTTGATAAGCCCCCGATGCGTGATGACGGCATTGCGCTGAGAAAAGAATTCGACGCCATGATCGCTCTTATACCTCAAAGCGTGAGGGAGGATGCAGAGAATGTCTTCAAGGACCTCTTCTTCCGCATCATCGATGCATACCTCGAAGGAAGAAGGGCTCTCGAGAAGCAGAAGGTGAAGCTCGATGCCCAGGATGAATATCTTGATTATCAGATGGAAGAGATCGACTTCAAGGACAGGATAGAGAGAGAAAAGTCCAGGGAGATGCTGAAGAAGATTGATGAGATGGAGAGAAGGAGAGCAGACTACAACTTCAGAGAAAGCAACTTTGACGATTGCTTCACCGAAGGAATATTCTCGGATCCGGTTCTTATAGACAGATATTCAAAGGCCTTCGGCAGCATTGATGTGGAGGACCCCTACAAGGTTGTCGCAGGCTACTTCTTCCTCCTGTTGAAGAACGATGACTTTGTCTGGCTTGTCTCGGCTGCAACGGCGGCGCTGGGTTATGGGGCAAGGCTTCTGCCCTGGGTCGAGACGGAATGGGAAGAGGACTGGGATCCCGATTTTCCGGAGGAGTATCACATTCCTAAAGATTTCTACAAGCCGGCCCTGAAGGCGGAAGATGTCGGCTATGAGGGGTATGAGACGCCGACTATGAGTGCGGCGAAGTTCATATTCTTCATCTCCGATACCGTGCCGCCGCGTTACACCTACTCGTTCCCCGAAAGGGAGCAGGTCAGAAATACTTTCGGCGGTGAGCTTACCCTCGAACTCGAGAAGAGCTATCTCTCGTCCTATCATGCTGTCCACAGGATCGAGAGCAGAGGCGATGACCAGCTGTGGAAAATGTACTATGACAACATGGAGGAGCTTGAGGCTGTGAAGGGGGAGCTTAAATCGATGAGCGGGAAGCTCTCCGAGGCGGAAAGCAGGGAGAGCGAGGACCGGAGAATCGGGGAGGGCATTGCATGTAAGCTCAGAAGCGAACTCGAGTCTGCATCCCGTACGATGGAGAAGATGACGGCGATGAGGAGCCTCATCGAGGACGAACTCGAGAAGGCCAGACGGGAGATAGCACGTCTCAAGAGTGAACACAGAGCCGAGAAGGAGGAACTCAACACCCTGCGTGAGCTTATCTTCGAGAACAGAAATGAGAACAATGTGATGGAGGACGAGGATAAAGGCGAATTCAGATGGCCCTATGAGACGGAGAAGGATACCGTCGTCATCGGAGGACACCCCGACTGGATAAACAAGATGCACTCTCTTCTTCCAAAGGTGAAGTTTTACGGAGACAGAGCACCCGACAGGGGAAGCCTGAAGCATTGTGATGTTCTCTGGTTCCAGACTAAGATATGTCTTTCTCATCCGACATTCTACAAGGTAATCGAGATGGCCAAGAGCCTCCACGTCCCCATATGCTACTGCCGTTCATTCGGCATATACAGCTCTGCAGAGGCCATTGCCAAGTACGATAAGGATCATCGATTATAAACATTCCGTACTCATATCGGACTATAGTTACATTGTCTTGCGCCTTCGTCCTTTCCACTTTATGTTGAAGTAAGCTTTGGAAAGGAACGAGGGATTGATAAAGATGGACGACTATCTGACAAAGTACAGAAAAGCGGCGGCAATGCTTAAGGCTCTCATGGAAAAACAGCAGGATCTCGGACTGACGGTCAAGGAGATGTCCGACTACTCGAAGATCTGTGAGGATATATCTGACAAGGTTACAGATATAATCGACAGAAAGGGCTTCGACTGCCTTTTCAATGACCCTGTGGCACTGAGGAAGGCAATCGACGGAGAAGGAGAGACAAGAAAGAGAATCGCCGACGCATTCGTCTATGCCATCATGTCGGGTGTCGGCAGGGAGAACCGCTCTTCGATAAGCGCAGTGCGCAGCGCGCTTGAAAGCCTTCCTCTCAACAAGGCGATGATATACTTTCTGGATCTCATCTTCTCCTCTATCTGGGAGGAGTTCTTCCTCAAGGATGCCGACAAGCGCGAGTGGGGCGGACTCGAGGTCTTCTGCTTCAAGCCCTGGGATACCGAGTTCTGCGGCGGGGCCGTATGGACGAGCCAGGACGGAAAGAGGAAGGTCGTCTCGAACTTCACATGCCGTGTGAAATTCAAGGCCGAGAACATGTCCATCCTCATGGCCGATCTGGGAGACGATCACTATGCATCTGCCGATGCCATCGCAGTGAAGTACAAGAAGGGCCTCGAGGAGTTCATCTCTGCTGACTTCAAACAGTGGTGTCAGAGCGGAAAGAATCCTCCGAAGGCCGAGAACTATGATCTCCTCAGAGGTCCGGCGGCACTCCACTTCTACCTCGGAGACCACGGACTCGAGGCTCTGACGGCTTCCTTCGATGCCCACAGCCGTGATATGGAAGAGGCTGATACAGAATAGTAAGCGGGAAGGAATCTGCTTCTCTTTACTAACTACCGGGAGTATTTCTTATCATGCGGCGTAAGATTCTGCCGGAAATAGATATGGCGGTCTATCAAAGACTGCTCTGAACGAAAGAGAGCGGATGCAAAGGGAGAGCGCGCTATTTGAAGGAGCGGACAGGTCTCACCATGTACTCTGATGAGGTACGTGATTCAGGGCCGGAATTGTCGCCAGAAAGACTCCTTTTCCATGCCGAGCTGTCTCCGTCTTCGGAACTCGACCAGTAATATTTCGCTCTGAATAACCCAGGATTCAGTTTGCCGCTTTCAATGCTCTCATATAAAAGATTGAGCTCTTCCCTGCTTGGAATGAACCAGTCCGTATATCTGTTACTATAAAGGTCTTTATTATAGACGGCAGAGGCTGCCTCGTATGAGGAGCCTTTCACGGCAAGAATTTGTGTATTCTTCAGGCCGTCTCCGGTTTTCACACCCCTTTGCATTCCACACCGGTCGGGCCCCACCTGAAGCTTCCACTTATGTCGCTTTCTCCGACCTCAAGGTATTTCCATCCATCAGAGCGGGCATTCGCATTGACGCAGAAAATGATTCCTCCGGCTGGTCCTCTGTCGCCGACACTTTATGTTCTCATCACATGAAATGATGAGCACTGCAGTGAGCAGAACCATAACAGCGGTCAGAAATATCTTCTTCATTTTTCACCCTTAGAGTTTCCTCATTAACAAAAACAAACATTAAGCTGGTGATATCCGCAGGATAAAGATTGCGTCTGCGGTACTCATGTCCGGAAAAGCGGACGGAAGGAGCGTGTTATGCTTGAGATAACTGTTTATCCGATTAGTGTTTAATGAAGAGATGTTACTATTGATAGTGTTACTCCGATAACAATATCGTCGTTTTTTATTCGAAAATCTGCATTTTTATACAAAAAGTATTTATTTTTTGTAGATTGAGTGTAATAATCGATTTCATACTAAAAAATGTAGGAGAGACATTATGAAAAAAACTATCGCTTTTCTTCTTGTTCTGAGCCTTGTTTTCTCGCTTTTCGCTGCAGGTGCACAGGAGGCTAAATCCTCTTCTGCTTCTTCTTCTGCAACAGACAGCTTCCATATCGGTATCGTAACGGGATCTGTTTCGCAGAGTGAGGACGACCGCCGCGGTGCCGAGGCTTTCCAGGCTAAGTACGGCGAAGATATGGTCAAGCTCGCTATCTATCCCGATAACTTCACTGAAGAGCTCGAGACAACGATCCAGACAATCGTCAACCTTGCCGACGATCCTCTCATGAAGGCTATCATCGTCAACCAGGCTGTTCCCGGAACTGCTGAAGCTTTCAAGCAGATCAAGGAAAAGAGACCCGACATCCTCTGCCTTGCAGGTGAGTCTCATGAAGACCTTCCTATCATCGGAGAGGCTGCTGACCTTGTTGCAAACAACGACTTCGTATCACGCGGATATCTCATCATCAGAACAGCACACGAACTCGGATGTGACACATTCGTGCATATCTCGTTCCCGAGACATATGGCTTACGAGACAATGTCACGCCGTGTTGCAATCATGAGAAAGACATGTGAAATGTACGGCATGAAGTTCGTCCTCGAGACAGCTCCGGACCCGACAACAGACGTCGGTGTTGCAGGTGCTCAGGCTTACGTCCTCGAGAAGGTTCCCGAGTGGATCGAGAAGTACGGCAAGAATGCAGCATTCTTCTGTACAAACGACGCTCACACAGAGCCTCTGCTCAAGCAGCTTCTCACATACGGCGGATATTTCATCGAAGCTGACCTTCCGTCACCTCTCATGGGATACCCCGGAGCACTCGGACTCGACCTCACTGAAGAAGCAGGCGACTTCGAGAAGATCCTGGCTAAGGTCGAAGCAGCAGTCGTCGAGAACGGCGGCGCAGGCAGATTCGGAACATGGGCTTACTCATACGGCTACACAGTTTCTGCAGGTCTTGCCGAGCATGCATACAACGTCATCACAGGAAAGAGCGAACTGCTCGATATGGATGACCTCGCAGCAGCTTACAAGGTTTACTCACCCAATGCAAGCTGGAACGGTGCAAACTACACCAACGCTTCCACAGGCGTCAAGCTCGACAACGTCTTCCTCGTATACCAGGATACATACGTCATGGGCAAGGACGGAGACAAGTACATGCATTCAACAGAAGTCGAAGTTCCTGACTGGGCTTACACAACAATGTAAGACTCCTTCACGGATTCTGATGAGGAAGGCCGCAGCAGGCCTTCCTCGTTTGAATTTCCAGACGGCGGGATAATCTCTTGTCCCGCAGCCTGAAAATTTAAACACTGGAGTACTGTTATGGATAATAAAGCTCCGCTACTGGAGGTAAGGAACGTCAGCAAGGATTTCTTCGGCAACAAGGTCCTTTCCGACATCAGCTTTACCATGGAGAAGGGACAGGTCCTGGGCCTCGTCGGAGAGAACGGTGCGGGTAAGAGCACCCTCATGAAGATTCTCTTCGGCATGGATGTCATCAGAGAGACCGGCGGCTACGGCGGCGAGATCCTGATCGACGGAAAACCTGTCCGCTTCAATACGCCCTTCGATGCACTCAACGCGGGAATCGGGATGGTTCATCAGGAATTCTCCCTGATTCCCGGATTCACGGCTACAGAGAACATCGTCCTCAACAGAGAACCGGAGAAGAAGGGATTCGTTGCAAACATCTTCGGAGAAAGGCTAAATCAGCTTGACAGGAAGGAGATGGAAAGGATAGCACAGGAAGCCATCGAGAAGATGGGCGTTCATATCGACAGGAACATGGTGATCAACCAGATGCCCGTCGGACACAAGCAGTTTACCGAGATAGCGAGAGAGCTCAGCAAGGAGAACATGAAGATTCTCATCCTCGATGAACCTACTGCCGTTCTTACTGAAAAGGAAGCCGAGGCTCTTCTCTCGTCGATCAGAGGAATAGCTGAAAAAGGCATCTGTGTAATCTTCATAACACACCGTCTGCATGAGATACTCTCCGTATGCGACAACGTACTCGTCATGAGGGACGGTCTCATTGTAAAGGATGTAAGAGCCGGCGAGACAAGCGTTGCCGAGATATCGCGG
>CAVACS010000035.1:16242-19515 GCA_963587105.1 Anaerovoracaceae bacterium
CTCCGTATGCGACAACGTACTCGTCATGAGGGACGGTCTCATTGTAAAGGATGTCAGAGCATCAGAGACAAGCGTGGCCGAGATATCGCGGTGGATGGTCGGACGCGGCAGAAGCGAAGGCCCGGTGACGGCTGAAAGCGTAAAGAAGGAGACGAGCGACGAGACGGTTCTCTCCATCTCCCACCTCTGGGTAGATATGCCCGGTGAACTTGTGAGGGATGTCTCGCTTGATGTTAAAAAGGGCGAGATCCTCGGAATCGGGGGCCTGGCAGGACAGGGAAAGCTGGGACTTCCGAACGGCATCATGGGACTTTATGAGGCCGGGGGCAAGGTAGTCTTCGAAGGAAAGGAGATCCCTCTCAATTCACCGCGTAAATGCCTCGATGCCTCGATGGCATTCGTCAGCGAGGACAGACGGGGAGTGGGACTCCTTCTCGACGAGTCTCTCGAGTGGAACATCGCATTCTCTGCAATGCAGGTCAAGAACAGCTTTGTCAGGAAAATCTTCGGAGGGGCTGTGAAGTGGCGTGACGAGAAGGCCATCACTGCGGTGACGGAGAAGTATATCGACGAACTCAAGATAAAGTGCACATCCTCGAAGCAGAAGGCACGCGAGCTCAGCGGCGGCAACCAGCAGAAGGTATGCCTGAGCAAGGCCTTTGCTCTCGAGCCCAGGCTTCTCTTCGTAAGCGAACCGACAAGAGGTATAGATGTAGGGGCGAAGGCCCTCGTACTCAATGCCCTGAGGTCATTCAACAGGGAGAGCGGCGTCACAATCGTCATGATATCATCCGAGCTCGAGGAGCTCAGGTCTGTCTGTGACCGTATAGCAATAGTATCCGGCGGAAAGGTTGCCGGAATTCTCCCGTCGTCGTCACCAAGCGAGGAGTTCGGTCTCCTGATGGTGAGCAACGTAAAGTAGGGGAGGTAATATGAGCGGAACACTTACTGTAAACAACAATGCCTTCAAGATGAAAATAGAGAAGGCCTGTGCATCCTTCGGACTGCCGAGGCTCATCATAACGGGATTCCTTCTCGTACTCTTCATCGCCGCCCCGTTCGTCGGGTCGAACTTCTTCACACAGATAACAAACACGATCAACCGCTTCAGCTGGAATGCTGTTCTGGTTCTGGCAATGGTTCCGATGATCCACTCCGGATGCGGTCTCAACTTCGGTCTTCCTCTCGGAATCATATCCGGGCTCCTGGGAGCGACGCTCTCGATAGAGTTCGGCTTCACAGGTATTACGAGCTTCTTCATGGCGGTACTTTTTTCCACCCCATTCTCGATCCTTCTCGGCGCAGGCTACGGCTGGCTCCTTAATAAGATCAAGGGCGGCGAGATGATGATCGCAACATATGTCGGCTTCTCCGCAGTATCGTTCATGTGCATGATGTGGCTGCTGCTGCCTTATCACAGTCCGACGATGGTCTGGGGCTACGCAGGAAAGGGCCTGAGAACGACAATCTCTCTCGAGGGATTCTACAACGGTGCACTCTCGAACTTTCTGAAAATCGAGATCGGACACTTCTCGTTCCCCACGGGCGCGATTCTCTTCTTCGCTTTCCTTGCTTTTCTCATGTGGGCATTCCTCCATACGAAGACAGGAACTGCAATGACAGCAGTGGGCTCTAATCCGACATTCGCACGTGCAAGCGGTATCAACGTCGACTACATAAGACTGCTTTCAGTCATCATGTCGACATGGCTCGGAGCCGTCGGTATCCTCGTATATGAACAGGGCTTCGGCTGGATACAGCTCTATATGGCACCGTTCAATATGGCTCTTCCTGCTGTCTCCGCAATCCTTATCGGAGGCGCCACAGTCAACAAGGCCAACATCAGGAACGTCATCATAGGAACATTCCTCTTCCAGGGAATAGTCACCATGACGCCGACAGTCATCAACAACCTGATGATCGTCCTCACAGGCGAGGGACTCGATATCTCGGAGGTCATCAGAACAATCGTCTCCAACGGCATGATTCTCTATGCCCTGACAAGAAAGAGCGAGGTGGTAAGATGAAGAAGGTATTGAATTTCATAAAGAACAACTCCGTACCGCTCATGTTCGTGATCATATGTGCCGTCTGTATCCCGGTCTCGGGCTTTTCATGGAGCTTCCTCCTGAGCGAGATCATCACACGTATTGCACGTAACTCGTTCCTCATCCTCTCGCTACTCATCCCGATCATGGCCGGAATGGGCCTCAACTTCGGTATGACGCTCGGTGCGATGGCAGGGGAAATCGGACTTATCCTTGTATCTGACTGGAGAATCGCGGGCATTCCCGGAATCGTACTGGCAATGATAATCTCCATCCCCATCAGCGTCTTCCTCGGCTGGCTCTGCGGTACGATCATGAACAAGGCGAAGGGCAGGGAGATGATCACCGGCTACATCATGAACTACTTTGTGAACGGTATTTACCAGCTCCTCGTCCTATTCGGCATGGGTGTCATTATCCCGATTATCCACAACGACATACTTCTTCCGAGAGGCTACGGTATCAGGAACACAGTCTCCCTTGCAGATATGAGACAGTCCCTCGACAACGCTATCGCAATCCGTATCGGAGGAGTGAAGATTCCTGTTCTCACATTCATCATCATCGCCCTGATGTGTCTCTTCATCATCTGGTTCAGAAAGACGAAGCTTGGGCAGGACATGAGAGCCGTCGGACAGGATATGGAAGTTGCCAGGAGTGCCGGAATCGCCGTGGAGAGAACACGTGTCATCTCTATTATAATATCGACAGTATTCGCAGGCTTCGGCATGATAATTTACCTGCAGAACATCGGTAACCTTTCGACATACTCGGCACACTCTCAGATAGGTATGTTCTGTATCGCGGCCCTCCTCGTCGGCGGTGCCTCCGTCGACAAGGCGTCCATCGGCAACGTATTTCTGGGAGTAACGCTTTTCCACCTTATGTTCATCGTCGCCCCGACGACAGGAACTGTCATAACAGGTGACTCCATGATAGGTGAATACTTCAGGGTCTTCGTTTCCTACGGGGTTATCACCGTTGCACTTGCAATGTATGAAAGCAAGAAGAGACGTGTCAGACGCGAGGGCGGTGCAGCACTTGCCAGAGCCCAGAAAGCGGAGGAGGTATAAAATCAACAACCCACGGGACAAGTCCCGGGGTATGAGCGAAAGCTCTACCCTTGTTGATTAGCCTCAGTGCTCTAGACTACGTTACGGGAGAATGTACAGGTACCGATGGGTGTTGTCCTAGCCCTTCGCTCTACGGTCCGTGTTTAAACAGT
>CAVACS010000036.1:0-19407 GCA_963587105.1 Anaerovoracaceae bacterium
AGGGTATGCTCGCTTTCGCTCATACCCCGGGACTTGTCCCGTGGGTTGTTGATTTCTGTATACTCTTCAGAACCTTCTTTATATCGCCGTCGTCCGCTCTGTGGGGAGGCTCTTCGAAGCCGAAGAGACGGGAAGCTTCATCATCTCCGATGAGTCTGTCCTTGTCGACTCCGGCACCGACATTCTGCCAGATTCTTGCAGCCTCCTTCCTGATGAGCTTTGCTGCAAAATCCTTCACATCGATTCCTCTCAGCTCCAGAAAGAGAAGAGGATTGTCGTCAAGGCGGCTGCCGATTGCGTAGAGAACGGCGGCTATATGCTTGCATAAACGGGAGGAATCGGGGCATGAACAGCTGAAGCGGATTTCATTGAGGCGGGGGAAGAGCCCCTCTCCCTTCATTGTAAAGAGCTCTTTGTATTCCTTCGGAAACTCTCCCTTCTCGAGCTCTCCGATACTCTTGAGCTTCCCTTCCGCTATACCGACTATCTTCTCGTAGTTCTCCTTCTTCACAGGGTCGATAACGACCGTCACATCGTAGGGAGTCTTCCTCGAGCCTACGACCTTCGCAGTCACCCTGCCGCCATCTATGTTGAGATCGACGACGGCGTCCGCACGGACGTATTTCTTACCTCTGCCGAGTCTGTTGTATGCGTCGGCATAGTAGTCTATGTTGTCACACCATGCCTTCCCCCACCATGATGAAGATATCGTACGGGATGACAGGACTATCGGATGATAATCCTTCTTCGTCGCCTTTCTCGCCTTCTCTTTCAGTTCAGCCTGTGTAGGTGTATGGAAAAATCCGTAGCTCATTTCACGCCTCCGCTGAAGCGTATTGCCTCAAGAAGCTCTGTCGAGGAGAGCTTTGTCAGGATATCGCTGTCGAGATCGCAGAGGAGGGAATCGGAGAGCGCCTTCTTGCTCTGAATCAGATCGTCTATCTTCTCCTCGATCGTGTTCTTACTGACGAACTTGTACACCATGACCTTCTCCTTCTGGCCTATCCTGTAGGCTCTGTCGGTCGCCTGGTTCTCGACTGCCGGGTTCCACCAGCGGTCGAAATGGATGACGTTGGTTGCACGTGTGAGATTGAGGCCCACGCCTGCGGCCCTGAGGGAAAGCACCATGTAATCCGCCTCCCCCCTCTGGAAGGCCTTCACGATCTCTGTGCGCTTCTTCGCACTTACCGTGCCGTCTATTATGAGGCCCTTCTTTCCGAAGACTGCAGAGAGAAGCTCGTCCAGTGCCGGGATTATCTCCCTGAACTGCGTGAAGACGAGAACCTTCTCCCTGTTGGAGTGTATCGTCGACGCGACCTCCTTCAAAAGCTCGAACTTCCCGCTCTCGCTTTCCCTGTACCTGCTCTCTCCGTAGTACTGGTCGGGGTGGTTGCATACGGCCTTGAGCTTCGCTATAGCCGCCAGCACCTTTCCCTTCTTCTCGAATTCACCGTCCCCGCCTTTCATCGCCGCCTCAAGATCCGAGACGATCTTGTTGTAGAGTATGATCTGATCCTTCTTGAGATTGACATAGAGAATGCTTTCAACCTTGTCGGGAAGGTCCTTTATGATGGACTTGTCACTCTTCAGCCTCCTCAGGATGAAGGGGCTTATGGTACGCCTGAGGGACGAGAGCGACGAGATATCGACAGAGCGGGCATAGCGCGAGAACTCCGTCTTCGTGCCGAGGAAGCCCGAGTTGATGTAATCCATGAGCGACCAGAGATTCATGAGGTCGTTCTCGACGGGAGTACCCGTGAGAAGGACGGCGTCCTTTCTATCCATTGCAGAGAGTGCCTTGTATGCCTTTGTGGCGCTGTTCTTTATATACTGCGCCTCGTCGAGTATCACGATATCCCACTTCTCCCTCTGGAGGTTCTCATCCTTCGCCACGACTCCGTATGTCGTGAGAGTGAGGTAGCTGGAGTCCAGCGTCCTTCCCGTTCCGTGATAGACGGAGTAATCGAGAGACGGTGTGAACTTTCCGATCTCGCTCTCCCAGTTTCCGATTAGCGATGAAGGAAGTACAAGAAGCACACGCTCTGCCTTCTTCTCCACCCTGCACATCTCCAGAAATGCAAGAACCTGCACGGTCTTTCCCAGTCCCATGTCGTCGGCAAGACAGAAGCCGAAGCCGAGAGAGTACATGGCCCAGAGGTATCTGAAGCCCTCCTCCTGGTACGGCCTCAGCGTCAACGAGGCACTCTCCGGAACAGAAATACCCTGAGAGACGGCAGAGGCGAGATTATCGAGCCAGTTGCGGTCGGAGAAGACGAGCTTTACCCGGCTTTTCTTTATTCCCGATGAATACTTCACAAGATCGGCCGTGCTCATGGGAGACGAGAAGAGCTCGTCGCTCTCGAGAAGAGCCTTCAGCTTCTCCTTGTCCAATGCCACCCAGCGTCCCTTGAGGAAGGCAAGTCCGTCCTTCATTTCAAGAAGTGCCTTCACTTCCTTTTCTGTAATCGCCACTCCCTCATAGACCATCTGCGGCTTGAGAGATATTACCGCTCCGGCACCGAGGCTTCCCTTTCTGACAGTGATGCCGAGAGACGTGTAGCGGTTCCTCTTACGCCAGAAGTTCGGAATGCGGCATTCTATGCCCTCACCCTCGAACTCGGAAGCATGGACGAGAAAGTCGTAGGCCTCCTCCTCGGTGAATCTCACGGGATAGAAGATGCGTCCGGATGCTATCATACCCTTGATGATGTCGCTCTTTACCGAGAGACGGCTTATCGGGGAGATGAGGCGTGAGAGGCCCTCCATATCATCCTTGTACTCCGTCAGGGCAAAACGCAGCGGATAGTGATGAACATCCCCCTCCTCGTCCTTTGTCGTATATGTCGCCATGAATGCAAACGGATAGTCCGTGTTCTTCTCCTCGACAAGATGGAAGTATATACGCGATGGAAAGAGAAGGCTTTCATTCTTGCGGTTGAAATAGAGATCGACACTGTCGTGGAAGGAAGCTATCTCCTTCCTGTAGCAGGAGAGAAGCGTATCGAGCTGTCTCTTCACCCACTTTCTGTCGACATAACGGCTCCCGACTGCAAACGGCACATCTGACGCAATACGGTCTATCTCCTCTGTTTCATAGGAGGGATTGATTTTCTCCCTCTCGAGCTCGATACCCGTTGAGGAGAGGAGATTGTCGATGAAATAAGAGGCTATCTCCTTTACATACTCCTCTGTGATGGAGGCACCCTTTTCAAGGTCCCTGAAGCAGTACTCATAGAAAGACTGAGGCGAGAGTTCGCTGCTCTCTCCGTCCCTGACAAAACCTTTTTCCGTAAAAATGAAATCCATTGCCAAGATTATGAAATACAAAAGGTCGGCGAGGCAAGAAAAAAGAAAGAGAGCACGAGAACACAAGTGAAGCGTACGGCTATCCCCGGGGGCACACTTCCCGGCTTTTTCAGCGATTTTCCGGGGGAAAAAGGGCCAGAATAATGCAGCTGTCTCCGCTGTTACTGCCTTACTTCACTACAACTTCACTCTTTACTTCACTACAACTTCACTACCGTAGTGAAGTAAATGAAGTATTCACTCATCCGAACCGGGTTCTTCTATTATGTCCGGGTTGGTTTTATAAAGGAGAGGCTTTCTCTGACCGATTTCATTCAGATAACCCTTTTCCACCAGCGGTCCGAGGATGTTTTTCCTGAAATAACTCGATGCCTTCACTCCTATATAATCAGCGATTTCAGATGCATTTTTAGCACCGTAACTGCATAGTGTGAGAATCTCGGCAGCATACTTCGATTCCAGTGCAATCGGGGCAAATTCAACTTCCGGAAGCATTGAGATGGTTTCAACGCCGTCATCGTACGTCAGATCAGGTAACACCAGCTTGAAATGGTCGGATGATGCACAGATAAAGGGTCTGTGTCTTCTGTCGGCATCCTTGTATGCTTGTGCTATCTTTTCAAATCCCGTCCCTTCTGCTTCCATCATCCTGCATTTCACCAGAATGCCCGAGATAACGGTATTGCGTCTTTTGGAAACAAATCCGGTCAGGTTATATGTCTTTATGACCTTTCCCACCTGGTAGAGGTTTCCCGGACTCGATATCTCAAGTCTGTCACGGAACATATCCACCTGTATCTGGGAGCCGTCGATATAATAATCCCTGTGAGCCACGGCATTGATGATTCCCTCAGTCAGAGCCCGGACGGGATAAGCATCCAATACGTCATGAGCAAAATCCTTCTTGATTATCGAGTGATTCATTCTGAGACGGACGAAATCAAGCATGAAGGAAATCGAATCAAGGATATTTCCTTTGAATTCGGTTGATGACAATATCCTGTTGCTGCCCCTTGTGAAACCGGTGAAGAGAGAACATTTGACGAGAGTCTTCTCTCCCTTATATTCATCCATGAAAAAGACGGCGCCGTTTCTCAGCTTTTTCTCATCATCGAAGAAATGACATGACTGAAGCACTTTATCAGTCAGTGTTTTTCCTCCGTTGTTATCGCTGTAAATTCTGAAGAGCTTACAAAAATCGGCTTTCTTGTAATCGAGGTCGGAAACAAGCATGTCATATTGGGACTGTTTGCTCTTCGTAGCCATATCGATAACCTCTTCAACCGTGGCACCGTTAGTGAAGCCCTCCCTTCTCATATATATACCCAGAATGCCCTTGTATTTCAGAAAAACCGGCTTCAATGAGGATTCCATGATCTCGATTTTGATAACGAACAACTCCTTTCCGTTATTCTCATACGGGATGAACGAAATCTTCATCGGAGGAACAGGAACTATGTGCTGATTGACCTGGTTGTTGAAGTAGTTGCGCTCGTTATCAACTTCCTTCCTGTCAAACCCGATGAGTTTGCCACTCTTATCCTCGACACCGATGTAGAGGAATCCCCCTTCCGCATTTGCAAATCCGGAAACGGTTTTCAGCCATCCCTGGATATCATCACGGTCCAGCCGGGCCTTTGTCTCTATATTGAAAGATTCAATCAGGTTTATTTTCTCTATCTCGTCTAATATCATCTTCGTCCCTCATGAGCCAATGTTACTTCACTACAACTTCACTGTCAACTTCACTACGATCATGAAGTAAATGAAGAGGAGAAAGAGGAGTCGGCAGGATAGCTTTGCGCAGCTCCGGAGCGGCCGGCAGCAGAACGGGAACGCACTCCTCATCTATTCTTTTATGAGAGTACGTATGATTCCTATCCGCTTCTCCCGCTCCTAAGTCCGGGAGTCTCAATCCTGAGAGATCTGCCTGACAAGATTGAGAGCCGCTTCAAACCTTGTATCTGTCACGTAGGTGTCATCTACTGGAACTGACAGCCCCGATGAGGGCTCTATCCCCTTGTTCTCGAAGCTTTCAAAGGAGCCGTCCTTTGTTCTCAGCTTCGTCTCGAGCGATGCCATCACAATACTGAGATTCTTTGAGGAGAAGCTTCCCGAATGATAGAGAGACCGTTTTACCTTGCTGCATGTCGCACCGTATGTCGTAGCGCCGACGACAGCCCCGTTCTTCATGAGATTCTTTGCAATGGACGCGCTGAGTTCGGCACATGATATGGAATTGCCGTTGGTGATGACGACAAATGGTTCCTCGTAGTCCTTCACACCATTGCAGAAGGACTGCTCGATTGAGAGGTCGATCCACGGACCGTACTCATATCGGGAATAGCCGTCCTTGTATCTCGTCTCTCCGATCTTCGTCTCATCCCTGAAGAAGGATCCGAAGATTGTCTCGAGAGTCGAGTTGTCTCCGCCGGAGTTGCTCCTCAGATCCATGACCACGCCCTTTATTGTGTAGGTCTGTTCTTCTCCGCCTGCGTCCGTCATACAGCACTTTCCGTTCTTTCCGATATCCTTCAGTATCTCGAACATATCGTATATACCCTTGAAGTACCGGATCTTATCAGAAAAGTCATAGCCGTGTTCCGTATCCCAGAGATAGTCATGGAAGCGGACATACTTTTCGCCGAGCTTCTCTTTTTCCTCTGCGCTCAGGGTTTCTTTATAGAGCAGAGGTTCCGAAAGAGGTGTCTCGACATATGAAAGGAAGGAGGAGAAATAGAAGTAGAAGATGTTATCCTCCGTCACGGCATAATAATAGCTGAAGCCGTCCGTATCGAAGGCGTTCACGATTTCATTCCATGCCTTCTGCTCCTCGGTCTTGTCATCATTTTCATAGGTTTTGAAACTGTAGCCCATAGAGGCTTTGAATGTCGTACCGGTATTATGGAAGCTGCCTTTATCTGTGAGATTCTTCACCTCATAGTAGCCCTCGACTCCCCCGTAGAATTCTGCCAGGCGTGCATCTGCCTCCTCATCGTCTGCCGGTATCTTCGTCTTTCCGTCAACGGAGATGATGGAGCCGTCGGAGGTTACATCGGGAAACGAGCTTATGTCCTCTCCGCTTTTGTACGCCCACTTTCTCTCTCTAGCGGGAGCCATCCAGAGGAAGTTGTTATAATTATCCCTGACGATGAGGTCGAAGTGACAGTCGTCGATATTGATTGCAATCTCCTTGAAATATCTGAATGCGGTGACGCTGTCGCTCTCATCCGAATAGTCAAGGCCTCTGAAGAGAGGAAGATACTTCTCGTACACCTCATCCCAGTCAAGATCAGTCTGAGCGGAGAAGCGGACATATTCCATGTTCATAGTGTTCCAGAACTGCAGAAAGACAGACGCCCAGGAATCATCGGGGGCGGCAGCTCCTGCCGTGCAGGACGATAGAATGAAAAGTAATGCTGCAACCAGCAGTAAAGAGAGTACCTTCTTCATCAGTTAACCCTCCATGTGACTGCACCTGTAAGGGTGACTGTCGAATTGTGTATCGGATACGAGCCGTGCTTCTGCGCTCTGTTGAGATCCGTCAATGTGATGGAATAGCCGGCCCTCATATATGCATCCGCCCTCTCGGAGAGCTTCCAGCTGACGCCGAGAGATGACTCGAGGCCTGCCTGAGTGATGTTGTAGTTCTCAAGCTCGGTTTTCTCGTCAAACGGTAGAAGTCCGGGGTTTCTGGAAATCGAGTATGCATAGCCCGATCTGCTGCCGTAGACCCAGAAGCCGATGAATCCTCCAAAAGAGGCAAAGAGCGAGAAGGTTCCGTTTTCTGACAGGGTATCGGTATAGCGGAGAGCAACCGGAATCTCGATGAAATGATTGTAACGGTTGTAATCCAGAGTCTTTACTGCAGCCGAATCATCCTCGACGGTACGGCTGTAGCCGTAATTCTTCATATAATATGTCAGCCCTGTCTCTAGAGCCAGAGACGGCGTCAGAGTGACAAGAACAGGAACGGAGGCTGTGAATCCGATTCTGTTCGAATAGGAATAATTCCTGTAGCCTTCCCCACTTATGATTCCGTTGTAATCAGCGCCTGCTTCTACTCCGACAGAAACGGGGACCGCAGAGAGCGAGAACATCGCCAGAAGCAGCAGTAATACGGCAATAGTCTTTTTCATTGCCCGATTATGGCGTTTATCACATTATTGTACAACTGTCGTACCATTTTCTGAATCAGCGGTCCTACAGGCAGACACATCCGGAGAAACACTTTCTTCCTCCCCGGTTTACAGCTCCCGGTCCGGCCGGCTCCTTCATAAATCCATTATCCGGCAGCGCTCTTTCCGGATACACGCTATCAGGCATAACATATGCCTTCAGCTCCTCTATTGCGCTACTTTTGCAAGAGGTATTCAACAAGAAGTCTGATCATTCCTGCTGCAATACCTCTATGCCGGTAATCCATGTTGATACGATACCTTCCGAGCCGTTTTCCATAGTCGAAGATTCCTCACTTTTGTAACTTCCACTGAGGGGAAGAGTATCACATAGGGAATTAGAGCTTTCCACCGAAGACAGGGAAGAAGGAGTACTCACCGTAATCCTTGATTCTCTCCATATGCTTAAGTGTTTCCATATCTTCATCTGTAATTGAAAAGTCAACGGATGCATTTGTTTTCATATGGTTTGGATCTGAAGTCTTCGGCAGTACAACCATACCGAGCTCGATATCATAACGGATGCAGAGCTGAGGAATTGAGACGCCGTACTTAAGAGCAATATCGGCAATCGCCTTGTTTTTAAGAGCCTCACCGTGAGCAACGGGAGAATATGCTTCCATCACCATACCCTTTCTCCGGCAGAAATCAATGAGATTAAGGGGAGTATTGGATATATGGCACAGAACCTGATTGACCATCGGCTTGATCTCAGCCGCCGCCCACAGATTTTCGATATCTTCCTCGAGGAAATTAGATACCCCGATTGCACGGAGCTTACCCGTTTTGTAAGCATCCTCCAACGCCCTCCAGGCTTCCCTGTTACCCTCCACGTAGCGATTTGAACTCTGATTCACCTCCGTCCAGGGCTGCGGGCTGTGAATGATCATCATATCGAGGTAGTCAAGTCCCATGACGGAAAGAGTTTTGTCAATGCTCACGGCAGCCTCCCTGTAACTCTTATACTCCGCGGCAACTTTAGATGTGACAAAAATCTCTTCTCTCGGCACTCCCGAAGTTCTGACTCCTTCTCCCACCCCGTGCTCATTGCCATATGCCTGAGCAGTATCTATGTGGCGGTATCCAAGCCCGACTGCCTCTCTTACTGCATCGGCTGTCTTATCGTCATCGAGACACCATGTGCCTAGCGCAAGCACAGGTATTTCTACTCCATTACTGAGTTTCTTAGTTTCGCTGAACATTTCTTACTCCTCCGTCCATACTTCTTCAGCAGCATTGAAGACAGCCCATGCCTTCGGCCATCCGGCATAGAATGCCGTGTGCGTAATAACAGCTGCTATTTCCTTGCTTGTCACTCCATGGTCTTTTGCATTCTGAAGATGATACTTCAACGAGGAATCTGTAATTCCCTGTGACATCAATGCGACTATTGTGATAACACACCTCGTCTTCAGATCTATATCCTCGTTATTCCAATTCTCAGCAAAGAGCACATCGTCATTGAAATGTGCAAACTCCGGAGCAAAAGTGCCCAGTTTATCTCTTCCTGCCGTCTGAACGATTTTACCCATAATACTTATCTCCTCTGCATATCGAGCTTTTCGTACTCTTCGTCGCTAACCTTTTCACACCACTGGGTGCAACATCCCTCTCCGGGGACTTCAATGGCAATATGTGAGAACCAGCTGTCTTTTTTTGCTCCGTGCCAGTGTTTGATATTTGCTGGAATCATCACTACACTGCCTTCCTCTAAGCTGACGGCATCTTTTCCTTCTTCCTGATACCATCCTTCTCCTGCAATGCAGATGATCATCTGGCCGCCGCCTGAGAGGGAGTGGTGAATATGCCAGTTGTTGCGGCACCCGGGCTCAAAGGTTACATTGGCCGCGAAGAGTCCGCACTTCGCTTCTGTAAGCGGATTCAAGAATGATTGGCCGATAAAGTATCGGGCATATGCTGTATTTGCCTCACCCGTACCGAACATATTGTGTTTTTCAAATTCATCTTTGTTTTCATATTTCATAAAATCACCTGCCTGTATTGAATTAGAATTTCTACCGAATCTCTGTCCAGCAGCACTCTAAGCTCTTCTTGTGAAATATCTTTCAGTTGTCCGAGCTTAGTGTAGCTCCATGAATTGGATCCGAAAAAGATAACAATCTGATTACCAGAATATAGAACTATGTCGCCCGGCGACGACGTCATCTCTACGTCATTACGGGTAAAGCTCTGAGCTAGTCTTCCAACCTGTTCAAAGCCGCCGTAACGCGTTGCTCTAACCCTTATCTGCTCTTTTTCAAGAGCTGTCTTCAAAGCCTGAACAGTTTCATTGTCTTCCCAGATAACGTGCATTATCCTGCCGTCGATACTGAGTGTCATTTCTCCTCTCTCTTTTCCGGATATTTCATTCGCCTTTTCCGCACTGGCACATGCAGATAAAGAAAAAAGGGCCAGTGTTAAGAGCATGCAGATCAAGAGCTGTTTCAATTTTTCCCTCCAATCACCCTACACGTTAAGTCCGGCCTTATAAGCCTTTTCCAGCGCCGGATGACCTGAGATATCACCTCTGTCAGTTACACCCCCGGCAAATACGGTCTCCTCAAGAGAGCACCGGGGAAAGCAATCCACCCATCCTTTAACAGCCTCAATGCTTCCTTCTACTGTTTTCTCCACGTTCTCTGCTCCGGAGGAAAGCAGGTAAACCTTTCTGAAGGAATAATCCGAATCATACAAAGGGTTTGCCCTGTCCAGCATGGTCTTCAACTGCCCGCTTATACTGTAGTAATAGACAGGAGATGCAAATACAAGCACATCCGCATCATGCATTTTCTGAGCAATCTCAACTGCATCGTCCCTGATGACGCAGCAATCCAGCCTCTGACAGGCCAGACAGCCTTTACAAAAACCGTACTGCTTTTCTCTCAGATATATGATCTCTACTTCATTTCCACTTTCTTCCGCCCCTTTGGCAAAGGAAGCAGCAAGGGCATCAGAATTGCCTCCCTTACGCGGGCTTGAAGACAAGACCAGCACTTTTTTTGCCATAGTCATACGACCTCCATAATTCATATCTTGAAACACATCTTAGTGTGTGCTAACTTAGTGATAGGACATAAACCTAACTTTAGGTCAAGATGTTTTTTCACTTTTCCGGAGGAATTTTATGTATACAATCGGCCAGGTCTCCCAGATGTTCAATTTACCGATCTCCACTCTCCGTTATTACGATAAGATGGGACTTTTCCCCAGCCTGACTCGTGTATCAGGAATCCGTAAGTTCAGTGATAGCGATATCGAGGCACTCAGAGTAATCGAATGCCTGAAGAAATCGGGTCTTGAGATCAAGGACATAAAAATCTTCATGGAATGGTGTGCCGAAGGTCCATCCACCTACTCCAGACGCTTTGAACTTATAAAAAAACAGAAAGAACGTGTGGAAGAAGAAATAAGTCAGCTCAATAAAGCTCTCGACATGCTCTCATACAAATGCTGGTACTACACCCAGGCAATGACAGACGGCAGCGAAGAGAGAGCAAAGTCATTGACACCGGAGGGGCTGCCGGTAGATATACGGCGCTCATATGACAACTCGCACGAACAATAACAGCCCAACACTCCACGGCGTCAGCCCCGTGGATTGTGCTAAGAAATTCAGTTTTGTAATAACATTCCTGCGTTGAAGGATATAGTTTCAATGCGAAGGGCTGCCCAACAGTGCTGTTACTTGGCTTATTACGTGATTTGAAAATACTGAATATGCTCAATTTGCGTTTCCTTTTTAGAGCCTGTAAAAAGTTCTTGTCAGCAGTGAATGTTTTGTATAAAATCAAAGTACATACAATATGTACACACATCAAAGCAGGAGGTACCACCATGCTTGCAACACGTGTTTTTCAGAATGGCAACAGCCAGGCCATCAGAATCCCTCAGGAACTGAGAACAGACAAGAAAGACTACCTCATCAACAAAATCGGAGAAGTCTACGTGATCTACCCGAAGGATGATCCGTGGGCTGCATCAAAAAATATTGTCGGCACATTTCCCGAAGACTTTATGAGTGACCGTAATCAACCTCCATATAACGATGTAAGAGAGGAGTTCTGATGTATCTACTCGATACCAACATCTTCGTCTATTACATGAAGAACAGCTATCCGAATATGACAGCCAGGCTGTTCTCAATGAACCCGGATAAACTTTTCATCTCTGCTCTGACTGTTTGCGAACTCGAATATGGTGCAGAAAAAAGCAACTGGGGTGCAAGGACAAGAGATAAGCTTTATACCCTTTTTGCTCCTTTCCAAATTCTTAACTTCACTTCCCGGGATGCAATTGCCAGTGGAAGAATCAGAGGAATGCTCGAAAAGAAAGGAACTCCCATCGGTACGTATGATACCCTTATCGCAGGACAGGCTCTCTCTCGAGGTTTGATTCTTGTTACACATAATACAAGGGAGTTCAAACGAGTAGAGAATCTAATAGTTGAAGATTGGACACAATGATTCTCAAAGAACATGGATTCCTGGACTAGCATACACAGACTCTGTATTATCAGCGCCACACCTTATAGCTCTGTCGAGTGCCATTATCGTGGTAGCAGCTCCATCTATCTTCTCCGTTGACTTCTCCGTAAGCGTAAAACAACTTTGCACAGTTACGCTTAGTATATAAGGAAATCAAGTATTCATTTCAAATGCATATTAATTCAGCTTTCAAAGGGGTGTGTGCATCCATATCGTGTCAAGGGGTGTACACAATTGCTGTTATGTGTCTCGATTTCTTCCCATGAACTGACGGAAATTGAAGTGCGTTTAGGCTATCCTACACTTTCAAACGATAGCCTATTAATAAGTTGTTGTGCGTTAAAATGATATTTTGGAGTGTGTTCATACCCTCGACATTAACACGACTGTCTCGATGTGGTGAGTAGCGTAGTATGCGTCATAGACCGAAACCTCCTCGACTCTGTGACTCCTCATCAGTGCGATATCACGGCTCATCGTCACACTGTCGCATGATACGTAGATCACCTTCTCCGGATTCCACTCTGCTATCATGGCGATGACTGCCCTGTCCAGTCCCGTGCGGGGAGGATCGACAATTATCGTATCAACACGGACTTTCGGGCCCTTCGTCACCCATTTTGCACAGTCGTCGGTATAGAAAAGGGCATCCGGAGCATTCCTCCTGGCAAGAGTGAGACACCTCTTCTCCTTCTCGACTGCCCATACAGTCTTGTTTGTACCGTTGAAAAGTGCGGAGAATGTACCGACGCCGCTGTAGAGGTCCATCACCGTATCGCCGACACTATTGGCCCTGACGTAGTTTAGAATCGAAGCAAAGACTCCGGGGTTGGACTGGAAGAAGACTCCGGCTGTCACGCTGTAGCTCCTCTCTCCGACTGTTATGGAGACAACTCTGTCGCCGAAGGAGACTTCATCATCTCCGGCAAAGAGAGGAACTTCGACCAGTCCCGTGTCACGGTTGACCTTATTTTCGAACATCAGCTCTCTCGCCTCTCTGTAGAGTGTTCCCTTCTCCTCCTCGAGAAGTGCATTTATCCTGCTGTCGAGAAGGGGACAGTGTTTAACCCTTACAAGCCTGTTTGATTCACGCTCGAGAAAGCCGCACGCACCCGTTCTCGGGTCGACGTGGATCCTCGCCCTCTTTCTGTAGCCGTCACTCTTCCCGTATACGGGAGGAAGGAACGCAGGAAGGGTGTCCATCCCTCCGAGACGGAGGAGATTGTCCTTCACAATCCCTTCCTTGAGGGACGCGGAGGAAGAGGGAGATACCGTCTGGAAATCACAGCCGCCGCATTTTCCGTAGAGGGGACAGAGGGGAGAAATGCGGAGCGGAGAGGGTGTGATGATCTCTGTCACCTCCCCTTCGACAACGCCCCTGCGCTCCCTCTTTATTCTGTATTCAACCTCCTCACCCGGAAGGACATCGGAGAGGAGAACGGTTCTGCCGTCCTCGTATCCGAGACCGCGGGCCGAGGAGACCAGCTTTTCAATCTTCAGAGCCATTCTTTGAGCTTCTCTGCATATTCTCCGATAAGTCTTATTCCCTTCATCCAGAACTCCTTGTCCTCGATATTGCATCCCGCAGCAGAAGCAACCTCCTCTGCAGGGAAACGTCCTGTCATCGAAAGCACTTTTTTATAGTGTGCAGGAAAATCGGGAACACTGTCCTTCGAAGCGTAGAGGCCGAGTGCGAAGAGCTGACCGAACGCATAGGGATAGTTGTAGAAGGAGAAGCCTTCCGAATAGTAATGTCCCTTTACAGCCCACATGTAGGGGTGTTTGACAGCAACACCGTCGCCGTATGTCCTGTCCTGTGCATCTGTCATGAGACGGCAGTACTCGGCGGCAGTCACATCACCGTTTTTTCTCGCTTCGAATGCGCTCTTCTCGAAGTAGAAGCGCGAAAGGATATCGATACATACCTGGAAAGCGGATGCAACGAACGCCTCGATGATTCCGAGCATCTGGTCCCTGGACGCACTCTTCAGAACCTCCTGGAAGATCGTCGTCTCGCCGAATATGGAGGCTGTCTCTGCAAGCGTCATCGGGTAGCTGCTCTGGCTCATCGGGTAGTCCTTGACGACAGAGTCGTGGTAGGCATGTCCGAGCTCGTGTGCCAGCGTCGAGACAGAGTCATACGAGCCTTCCCAGTTCATCATGACCCTGCTCTCCTTCCTGAGGGGGAAGGATGTGTCATATGCTCCGCCGATCTTTCCCTCATGGGATTCGGGGTCGATCCAGTTGTGGTCGAATGCGTTCTTTATGAATGCGCCTACCTCGGGGGAGAAGGACGAGTAAGAATCGGTTACAAGCTTCTTCGCCTCTTCCCATGTATAGCTCATGCTCACCTTTCCCACGGGGGCCGTGATGTCATACCAGTCAAGCTTCTCGAGTCCCAGGAGCTTTGCCTTCGTTGAAAGATACTCCCTGAACATCGGCCTCGAATCCTCGAGTGCCGAGATAAGGGCGTCGAGCGTCTTCTTCGTTATACGGGAGGAGAAGAGCGAGCGGTCGATGGGATCCTTCCAGCCCCTTCTCCTCTCGAGAAGAAGTGTCGTTCCCTTGACGCCGTTGAGCGCTGCGGCGAGTGCTGTCTCATTCGCCTTCAGAATTCTGATCTCTCTCTCGAATGCATCCCTGCGGAGAGCGCGGTCGGGAGACGACTGCATACCCCTCAGCTGGGTCAGCGTCCTGCCGTTGTCCTTGATGGAGGCCGTGACGGTCTCCTGGAGCTTGCTCCAGGCTGTCGATGAGACGAGAAGCATTTCGGAAGCAAGGTTCTCCTCCTCAAGGCTCATCATGTGGCTTTTTGCAATTTCTGCTTCCTTGAGAAAGAGTGCGTAGTCCCTGAGTTCGGGCTTTGAGAATTCGTCCTTCCTCTCTGCAGCGTAATATTGAAATACGGTGTCGGCATCATCTGCCGCTGTCTCTGCATTCTCGGCCTTCGAAAAAGCGGCAAGAACCTTCGCATCGTCCGTTCTGACGGAGAACGATGCATAGCAGTATGCCCCGACATTCACTTTCACCGCCATAAGGGTGTCACGGAGAGACAATAGGTCGATGAGGGGGACGGACTTGTCACTGCTCTTCTCCTTGAGTTCCTTCGAAAGGGCGTAGATACGCTCTATATCGTCATTGAATTCCGGGCTGTCAACCGATGGATAGATGGACGCAAGGTCCCATGATGGTAATTTTGATTCTGTCATGGCCTAAGTCTAACCTCTTTGTTTTTCTTTTAAAAGACTCAGGATGAAAAGGTGCAGAGTGGTGCATGAAGTGATCTTTCTTTCCCTCTCTTCAGAAAGTAGTACTACATGAAATATACTCCCGCATTTGTTTCGCCTCAGATAAGACTGCAGAACACATGAAGGTACATTTACTTGACTGAGAAGATGTTACGTCGAAGAAGCATATAGTTCTACCCAGTCCGGATGATAGTGATATATAGTCCTACATAATACTATAGTACTGTCTCCCTGTCACATCCCAACAGGACGCCGTCCTCCTCAGAGTGTGAAACGACAACGATCGTCTTACCCTTTGTCTTTTCTTTTATAAGATCTGCAACCACCCTCTTCGTCTCCGTATCGAGGCCGTTGAAGGGTTCGTCAAAGAGGTAGACGTCACTCTCGAGGAGAAGAAGACGCAGAATGCTCACCCTTCTTTTCATTCCGCCCGAGAGCGTCGAAAGAATACTCTTCTCTTCTCCCCCGAGGCCCGCTCTTTCAAGAAGGCGGAGTGCCTCGTCCTTCTTATCGGTGACAAGAAGGAGGTTCGAAAGAACGCCCATGTTCTCTATGAGCCTGTCTTCCTGGAAGAGCATTACGGCCCTTCCTGTCTCTATCACTCCGTCGTAGTCTCTGTCGAGAGACGCTATCATACGCAGGAGTGTCGTCTTACCTCTTCCGCTTTCACCTCTGAGGAAGACGGAAGCTCCGTCCGGAATATCGAGAGAGAAATCCGAGAAGATGATCTTGCCGCCGAATCTCTTCTCCTTTATAGCTATCTTCATCTGAGAAGTCTCCTTTCACTTATATCAAGAAGGAGAAGCGTCACCTTCTCGAAAAGGGATGAGAGAAGGACTATCACAATGGTCCATGCAAAGAGATCGGCTGTGAGAAGATAGACCTTCGCTTCATAGAGAGAAGAGCCTATCGAGGACGAGGGAAGTCCTATGACCTCGGCTGCTATCGCACTCTTCCACGCCAGTCCGACGGCGTTCCTCACCCCCGTCTTCACATACGGAAAGAGGGATGGTATGTAGATGTATCTTATTCTCTTCCATGTGGTGACCGAATAGTTGGATGCCATCTCCAAAAGCAGCGGGGACGTGTCATTCATGCCGGAGAGAACCGACGAATAGATTATCGGGAAGACCATCAGGAAGGATATGACAACCGACAGATTACGGCTCTTCACCCAGAGAAGCGTGAGTATGATTATCGATGCCACCGGGACACTTCTCATCGCCTTGACAAGGGGGGAAAGGAAGATTTCGAGTGTTGTAGAAAAGGAGGAGAGAACGCCCAGTATGAGAGCGGAGAGGAAAGAGAGGATTATCCCCAGAAGGACTCTCGAGAGGGTGAAGCCAACGGCCCTCCAGAATGACGATGTCGGAATAAGAGTCCCCAGCGAACGGAGTGTGCTCAGGGGAGAAGGCAGAAAAATCTCCTCCCCGACGATAGCGGAGAGGACTGTCCAGACGGCAATCCAGATGATGACTGCCGCCGCATAATAATACTTTCTTCTCTCAGTAGTAGAATTCTTCACCTGGTACAGAGCCGCCTACACTCTTCGGGTTCTGATTATACAGTGCTTCGAGGTAGACAGAAAGGTTTGCTTTGAGCTTATCGCCTGTCCATACCACGATATTGCACTTGTCAAGTGCCTTTTCTGCAACTGCCGCCTTTATGATACCTGCCTTCTCGATAAGAGCAGAAGCCTCTTCGATGTTGCTGTTCACCCACTCTGCAGATGCTGCATATTCCTCGAGGAAGTCCTCGACTGCTTCAGCGTTCTTTGCCGCGAACTCCCTGTTCACGACTGTCACCCCTGTGATAAGCGATGTTCCCGCAACCTCCTTCCAGAGGTCGTTGAGGTCTGCCAGAAGCGTAAGCGAGCCGTTCTGCATCATAGCCGATGTTGCGAAGGGCTGGGGAAGTACTGCGAGGGCACTGCTGTCGGAGAGGAGGGCTGCGACGCACTCTGCGTGCTCGCTCTTCCATTCGACTGTGACATCGACGCCGTCGACAAGGCCGTAGCCCTGGAGGATTGTCTCTACTGCATACTGGGGAGTCGAACCCTTTCCTGCAGAGTAGATTGTCCTGCCCTTTATGTCGTCAACAGAGTTAATTGTCATATCTGAAGAACCGACAAGGTAGAGTACTCCGAGCGTGTTGACAGCAACGACCTGGATCTTTCCGGTGTTGTTATATAGTACTGCCGCTAAGTTTGCCGGAATAGAGGCAAAGTCGACCTCGTTCTTCGCAATAAGCGGAGTTACGGCATCGGGTGCGCTCTCGATTACGAAGGAGTAGCTGTTATCGAGTTCATCGGGATTGTTCTCGGCTTCGTCCATGAGCTTCACGAGTCCCATGGCCGTCGGTCCCTTGAGTGCGGCAATCCTCACCTCTGTCTTCCCGCTCCCCGCTTCGTTTATCTCGCTCACCGGGTGAGCCATGAGGAGAGAACCTATGATTAATACAAATAAAAATAAAACTGTCTTCTTCATAAGTTAGATATTACTAACTTTATATGTTTTATTCAATCACGTATCTCCGAAGAGAGCGAAAATGGATCAGCGGAGGGAGAGCTTATGAGAGCTTCCCGACATACCCGGATGTACATCTTATCTTACTCCCCTTTTATTTGACGTTTGCCTTAAAGCTTTATACATAAAAGATGAGATAAAAAAGCCTTGTCGGTATTTCTCATTTACCACACTTATGAGCCCCTTGTTGATCTCCCGGCTGTCAGATAAGGGCAGAGAGGGAGAATGAGACGCACTATCCCCTTCCTCACTTCCACGTATAGTTGAGAGTGAGTGTCGTCTGAATATTGAAGAGACTCGGGGCAGAGCTGATGTTTCCCGGATTCTTCAGATAGATGAAATCGACTTCGCCGCCTGCCGAGAGGGAGGAGAAGAAGGAGTAGGAACCGAAGAGAGAGAGAACGAATGTCGTTGATGTGCTGTCTCTCTTATCTGCATACGCATCCATGTAGTTTGCACTCTGATGCTCCGTTGTCGGTGTCGTTTTGTTCGTCATCTTCTTTCCGTCCACCTCATCATTGACTCTTGTCCATGCCGTGTATTTGTCATGTGTGCCGTGTATCATGAAGAAGAGATTGAGACCGGCATTCCATCCCGCCGTTCTGTACTCGCCCGAGAGGGATGCAACGACTGCGTCTCCGCCGTATTTGTATCCCATGAAGTCGAGATTGTAGTTCTCGCATCCGCCGCAGTCACTCATCTCCCTGAGAGCAATGACATAGTTGATGCCGTAGCGTCCGTTCGTCTGCTGTCTCTCGCTCTCACCCGCCTGCCGGTCACCGTCCCTGAGATAGAGGTAGGGATCGGTGTAAGCACCCTCTGCATTGAGCGTGAGAATTCCGCTTCCGAGTTCCATCTTGTATGTAACGCCGCCGAGGAAGCCCAGACCGTTGGGCTCTGCAAGCTCTTTAGTAGTTGCAGGGTTCTCCTCTCCGGGAAGCGGCGACTCGTCGACTACAATCTGGCCGTAGATGTTGAGTCCCCTGACGATGGTCTAGTCGGCCTCGAACGAGAGAATGGAGTTGGTGTTGCTTCTCGTGTAGTTGTTGTGGTACATCATCGCGGGAGCGAAGGCCGTGAGGTCGATCCTGTTGTCCTTACTCATGTACATGACACCCTCTGTAAGGGTGAACGAGAGAGAGGGAAGGATGTTCCACTCCAGACGGTGTGCGATGAATGCCGCAATGCCGTTCATGTAGTGGGACTGTCCGTCGTCACCGACACCGTTTATGCTGTACTTCATTCCCGTAACATTACCCTTATCATCCTTTATTTCAGCATAGTAGTTCTGCGGATGGGGGAATGCAGATATGAGGAATGTGTACTTGAAGGAGTCGTCGAATGCCGAAAAATACGCCGCATTGTGGTACTTCACATGGTCTCCGATTACGAAGTTACCCGCCTTTCCGTTTCCCCAGCTGAGCTTGTCGCGCCCGACGAAGAGAGTCCAGTGCTCGCCGCCGGCAGAGACGAAGGCTCTGAGGGGGAAGTTGAAGTCAAGCTGTTTCATTTGTTAAACTCCTTGTCAGCGGAAACCCCGGGGCTTGCCCCGTGGGAGGAGCTGACTAATAATTCAAAAAAACCTCCAGAAACAGCCCGAACTGAGCCGTTCTGGAGTGGAGATAAAACGCCTTTAAGGCCCGCTTCTCCTGCGGTAACGGAGTCG
>CAVACS010000037.1:0-19304 GCA_963587105.1 Anaerovoracaceae bacterium
GTCGTCATCAACCTTGAATGTGACAGTACATTCTGTGGAAACACTATGCCATGTTGCCTTCAGTGTTATATCGGAAGTTATTATCTGTGTTTCGAAATTGAAAACAACGCCGTCGGACGTCTCCCAGTTGTCGAATTCGAATCCTTCCTTTTGAGGGTTATCCGGTTTTGTTGCTTTTCCGTCCTTCTTAACTTTCTGAGAAGCAACGGCCGTGCCGCCGTCGGAATCGAATGTAACTGTGAAGGTATCAGCTGGAACTTGAGTCCAGTGAGCTGTCAATGTGAGGTCCCCGGTTATCTTTGTATCGAAATCGAATACATTGGCTCCGTTGTACCAGCCGTCAAATTCAAATCCCGCTTTTGTCGGGTTTTCCGGCTTCGATGCCATATAACCTTTTGCCACTGTCTGTGGTTCTACAGCTGATCCTTCTGCAGAATCGAATGTAACAGTGACCGTTTCAATCTCTTCCATCCAGAAAGCATAGAGGATTATATCGGAAGTGATAGTCTCCTTATCGAAGTCGAAAGAATCGGCATCCTCTTCGTTCTTATACCAGCCCCAGAAAACATATCCTTCCTTTGTCGGATCTGTGGGTCTTGAAGCCTTTCCTCCTTCACTCACACTCTGGAAAGGAACTGCAGAACCTTTATTCGAGTCGAATGCTACTATGTATGTCTTTGATCTGTCACTCCACTTTGCCGTCAATGTGATATCCGCCGTAACGGTGTATTCATTAAAATTGAAAGCCTCGCCATCCTTGTACCAGCCGCGGAAATCATAGCCGTCCCTTATCGGGGAAGATGGCATCACGACCTTCCCACCCTTCTCTACTTTCTGAGAAGTAACAGCTGTACCGCCGGCTGTATCAAAAGTGACTGTATAAATCTCGGGTTCTTTTACCTTATTATCGCATGAGACAAAAAGCATTACGGAAAGAAGTACCGCAAGCAGTAACGAAAGAGATATTTTCTTCATAATTATGTCTCCTCCTTTTCTCAGGTATATATTTTGCGGAGATAGTAGCATAAAGCCTCTTCTCCGTTAAGTTAAATTCCTCTCTCCGCCATACGGTTACATATGCCGCATTCAGACTTCTCTCAGAGAAAACCTTTCCTGTGCCGATTGCATCACCTCTTTCATGAAAAGACTCTCTTTTTTGAGAAAATCAGGTTACCATCTCCCTAT
This sequence comes from Anaerovoracaceae bacterium, assembly GCA_963587105.1. Taxonomy (GTDB): domain Bacteria; phylum Spirochaetota; class Spirochaetia; order Sphaerochaetales; family Sphaerochaetaceae; genus Ornithospirochaeta. The sequence goes on from CAVACS010000037.1 coordinate 1,186, forward strand.
GACGGGTATTATTCTTGCAGCCGGGCTCTCATCGAGGATGGGCAGAAACAAGCTTCTCCTATCATTCAGAGATAAAACAATCATCGAAAACACACTCACTCCTGTTCTTGAAGTGGCAGAGAGGGTGATTGTCGTGACTGGCTTCGAAAGGGAGAGGATCGAAGAGAAGCTTGAGAACTACGATGTGGAGTTCGTCTACAATCCCGACTATGAAAAAGGCCAGAAGGGAAGCTCCCTCAAGGGGGTGGAGGCTGTCGCGGATGATGATTTTCTTATCCTTCCGGGAGACCTTCCTCTTATTGAGAGTGGCGACATCATCCCGCTCCTCGAAGCCCTCAGTGACCATTCGATAGTCCGCCCCGCATTCCATGCTGTTCCGGGTCACCCCGTCTGCTACAGAAAGGAGCACAGGGCAAAGCTTCTATCCTTTGAAGGTACGATGAAGGAGTATCTGATAAAGGAGGGGTTTATAACCATCCCCTCCTCAATCAATACCGTTTATGATACCGACACACGAGAGCGTTACTCAGACCTGCTTATTTACAATGGCAATCTTTCCATCCTGGAGAACAACATCAATTAGGCCGTTCTTCTTCACGTTACCGGAAAGAATCGAGCGCGAGAGTTCGTTCTCGATTTCGTTCTGGATCGCCCTTCTGATAGGTCTTGCGCCGTAGTCGGGGTCGAAGCCGACAGAAGCGATGTACTCCTCGACATCTCCCGTCCACGAGAGTGTGATTCCCCTCTTCTCGAGCCTCTCTGCGAGAGTTTCAAGCTGCAGATGCACAATACTCCTTACCTGCTCCTTTCCGAGCGGGTTGAAGATGACGATCTCGTCTATACGGTTGATGAACTCCGGCTTGAAGGCATGGTGGATCGCATCCATCACCTCTTCGTTCGCATGCTCGGGATCCTTGAGTATATACTCGCTTCCGAGGTTGCTCGTCATGATGATGATTGTGTTGGTGAAGTCCACGACTCTGCCCTGACCGTCTGTCAGTCTCCCGTCGTCGAGAACCTGCAGGAGGATGTTGAAGACATCCGGATGAGCCTTCTCGATTTCATCGAAGAGGATGACCGAGTACGGACGGCGTCTCACGACCTCCGTAAGCTGTCCGCCCTGGTCATAGCCCACGTATCCGGGAGGGGCTCCGATAAGACGCGACACCGAGTACTTTTCCATGTACTCCGACATATCTATTCTCGTAAGAGCCTTCTCGTCATCGAAGAGGAACGAGGCAAGCACCTTTGCAAGAAGCGTCTTTCCGACTCCTGTAGGACCTGCGAAGAGGAACGAACCGAGAGGTCTGTGCTCGTCGCTCAGTCCCGCCTTGTTACGTCTGATGGCGTTGCTGACAGCCTCGATGGCCTCTCTCTGTCCTATTACCGACTTCGAGAGAGTCTTCTCAAGGTCCGCATACTTCTGCATCTCCGAGCTCATCATCTTTGCCACGGGAATACCTGTCCAGAGGGAGACGACCTTTGCTATGTCATCTTCGGTGACCTCTTCTCTGAGGAGTCTTCCCTCTTCACCCTTGAAGGAGTTGACCTTGTCCTCGGCCTCCTTTATGGCCTTCTCGAGTGCCGGCATCTCGCCGTACTTTATCTGTGCAGCCTCATTGAGGTTGCCGCTTCTTTCGGCATTATCCTTGCGCTGCACGAGCTTCTCCATCTCGGCCTTCTTCTCTCTGAGTGCGAGGATGGCATCCTTTTCGTTCTGCCACTCGAGGTGGAGTGCGTCGTACTTCGTCTGATCCTCCCCCAGTTCGACATTGAGCTTCTCGAGCCTATCCTTCGAAGAGTCATCGTTTTCCCTGCTGAGGGCCTGCTTCTCTATCTGGAGCTGGAGAATCTTCCTCTGAAGCTTATCGAGTGCCTCGGGCTGGGATTCGATTTCCATCTTGATCTGGGATGCAGCCTCGTCGACAAGGTCGATTGCCTTATCGGGAAGGAATCTGTTCGTGAGATATCTGTCCGAGAGCGTTGCCGCGGCAACGAGTGCCTCATCCTTGATTCTTACACCGTGATGGAGCTCGTACTTGGGCTGGAGGCCTCTCAGAATGGAGATCGTGTCCGCGACGCTGGGTTCCTTTGCATAAACAGGCTGGAACCTTCTCTCGAGGGCCTTATCCGACTCGATGTACTTACGGTACTCGTCGAGTGTCGTTGCACCGATGGCATGGAGTTCCCCTCTTGCCAGTGCCGGTTTGATGAGGTTGGAGGCATCTGTCGAGCCCTCTGCCGCACCTGCGCCGACGATCGTATGAAGTTCATCGATGAAGAGTATGATCCTTCCCTCGCTCTTGGTGACCTCGTTGATGACTCCCTTGAGTCTCTCCTCGAACTCGCCGCGGAACTTCGCTCCCGCAATGAGTGATCCTATGTCGAGAGAAAGCAGTCTCTTGTCCCTGAGGGACTCGGGGACATCGCCCTTGGCGATTCTCTCTGCCAGCCCTTCGACGATGGCCGTCTTACCGACACCGGGCTCGCCGATGAGGACAGGGTTGTTCTTCGTCCTTCTCGAGAGAACCTGCATGACACGCCTTATCTCCTCGTCTCTTCCGATGACGGGATCGAGCTTGTCTTCCTTTGCGGCCCTTGTAAGGTCCTTGCAGTACTTGTCTAAAGCGGCATACTGCGCCTCGGGATCCTGACTTGTTATTCTCTGGTTGCCTCTGATGGTCTTGAGAGCCTCGAGCACATCATCCTTCGTGACACCCAGACGCACAAGAGCATCCTTCTCCTCGCATTCGTCTGTAAGGAGTGCTATCAGGAAATGCTCTGCAGATACATATTCATCCTTGAAGTCGCCTGCCGTCTTCTCGCATGCGCCGAGGATTCTCGCCATCGACCTCGAGAAGGTCTTTTGTGTGGAGCCGAAAGCCTTCGGAAGCTTTCTTGTCACTTCCTCCATTGCTTCTCTTACACTTTCTGCAGATACTCCGAGTTTTTCCAGAAGAGGTCTGAGTACTCCGTCCTTCTGTTCGAGGAGAGCAAGAATCATATGTGCAGGAACGACTTCGCTGTGTCCGGCGTTCTCCGCCGTCTTTACAGCCTCCTCTATTGCGTTCTGCATCTTTACTGTAAACTTATCAAAATTCATTTCTTTCCTCCATTGAAATTTGAAGAATCGAAATCATAACACCCGGAATTAAGTTAGTAACAAAAACTGAAATCGTAAAGAAAAAATCTCAAGCCTTGAATGTGAGGAGGAAATCGAAGATGGTCTGGTGCGCCTCCTCGGGGGTATAGTTGTTGAAGAAACCCACCTGGAAGCATTCGGCCTGGATGAGGTTGTACACTTCATCCCCCAGTCTCTCGACGTTGCATTCTCTGATGGTCCCCCTGTGGACTCCCTGTAAAAGAAGTCTCTTTATGAGGATCCTGAGCTTGGCCGTGCGTGCCCTTATTATCTCATAGACGTCGACGCCTGAGCGCTTCTCGGCAAGGATGAACTCGACAAGATTGGAAAGCGACGAAGAGTTGTTCTCCGCCTTCTCGAATAAGTCCGTGATAATAAGGTCCAGCCGCTCAATCTCGTCCTTATCGCCCTCTCCGAAGGCAAACGATGAATAGAGGGTGAACATCTCGGATGTGACCTTCTTCACTGCATAGTAGTAGATGTCCTTCTTGTCCTTGAAATACTGGTAGACGGTAGGACGCGAGAGATTGCACTTCTCTGCAATCAGGGTCAGATTCGATTCTCTGTATCCTACCTCGCTGAAGACCTCCATGGCCTTCATGAGTATTGTATTCATCCTTTCTTCTTTATCTACGATCTTCGGCATATCTTGATTTTATAGTCATTTCTTTCTTTACAAAAGTCTCAATCCTGTAAATGTGGAAAATCTTCTCCTCCGTTACTGCTGTTTTCTTCGATGTAATACTGGTTGATCTCGCTGAGTGCGGCTTTTTCGGCGCTCATTTCGATCTTCGAGAGAACAGAGCCTATCTTCTCCTTGCGCGACTTCGCCTTCTCGAGGCTCTCGGAGGCCTTGTCAACGCTCTTCTTCGACTCGTCCACGCTCTTCGAGAGATCTCCGAAGAGCTTCTTCAGATCCTCGAAGAGATGCCAGATAGTGGAGGTATATGCTTCAATCTGCATTGTCTTGAACCCGAGCGAAAGGGAGTTCAGGAGCGCTGCGAAGTTGTTCGGCCCTGTGAGAACGACCCTGCATTCGTTCTGAAGCTTTTCGGCAAGTCCCTCTATTTTCAGCACTTCAAGATAGAGCGCTTCGCTGGGAAGGAAGAGAACTGCGAAGTCCGTCGTCTCGGGAGGAACGATGTAGAGGTCCCTTATCGTCTTCGCCTCCCTCTCGATGGCCTTCCTCATATTCTTCACTTCCGTCTCCGTTCTCTCCGCATCACCGCTGTCCACCGCATCTCTGTAGCGTTCGTAGTCAGCAACGGGGAACTTCGAGTCGACGGGGAGGAAGATCTCCCCGTTCTCCTTTCCCGGAAGGCGTATTGCGAATTCGACCTTCTCCCTGTTCTTACGCGGAGAATAGTTCTTCACCCACTGATCGGGTGTGAGGATATCTGAAAGGATGGTCTCTGCCTGCATCTCGCCCCAGACACCTCTGCTCTTGACGTTTGAAAAGAGTGCGTTCATCTTCTTGACATCTCCGGAGAGGACATCCAGAGAGCCCATCGTCTTATAGAGTTTGTTGAGGTTCTCCGTCACAGATTCGAAGGATGCCGCGATACGCTTATCAAGCGTCTCCTGGAGCTTCTGGTCGACGACATTCTGGATCTCCTTCAGCCTCTCTTCATTACCCTGGCGGATCTTCTCCATGCCGCTCTTCACTTCTCCCGTGAGCTTCTCGCTCTTCTCGCTTATGAGGGCAAACGATGCCCTGTTGTCCTCCCTTATCCTGTCGAAGTTGTGATTGAGGGCATTCTGGAGGCTCTGGCTCCTTTCCGCCGCATTCTCACTCTCCTCCTTCGAGAGCTTCAGAAGCTCCGAGGAGAGGCTGTTGATCATGTTCGACATATTCGTGAGGCGCACTTCGACGGCCGACGAGAGGCTGAGGCTCTCCGAAAGGAGCTTCGTCATATCACGGTCGTAGGAGGACTGGAAGGAACGGAAAGAGGCTTCGCTGCTCTCTCTCAGCTCATCCCTTACATGGAGGAGCGTCGCTTCGTCGATTTTCTCCCCTTTCCTTTGCGAGGAAAGCCTTACGATGACAAGAACAATCAGAATCAGGTTTATGGCACAAAGTGCAATCAGAATTATATCCATATCAATAATAATAGCCCGGGAGAAACGGAAACGTTAAGAAAGAAGATGAAAAAAAGCAATTTCTTTCCGTTCACCAAGAGAAAGGGAAGCCCCCCTTTCCGGGGGACTCTGAGTATACTTTGGGTACCTCACTTCTTCATTGCAACTGCAATCCGGGATGCAAGTGCGGCGTTGTTGAGAACAAGCTTGATGTTAGCCTCGAGGCTCTTCCCTCCCGTAAGCTTCTGGATCTTGTCCAGAAGGTAGGGAGTAGTCTCCTTGCCCTTTATGCCGAGAGCTCTCATCTCCTTTATGGCTTCGTCGATTTCCCTGTTTATATAATCGGCATCCATCGAGTATTCCTCGGGGATGGGGTTTGTCACAAGTAGTCCGGTATTCGGATAGAGGTCCTTCTGTACAAGCCAGGAGGCTGCAATCTCCTCGGGACTGTCCATGCGCCAGGTCACCTTGAGGCCGCTCTTACGTGTATAGAAGGCAGGAAGTTCGTCTGTTCTGTAGCCCACTACGTTGACGCCCTTTGTTTCAAGATATTCCAGCGTCAGAGGAAGATCGAGAATTGCCTTTGCTCCTGCACAGACGACGAGAACTCCAGTCTTTGTGAACTCATCCATGTCGGCGGAGATGTCGAATGTAGTCTCGGCCCCGCGGTGTACGCCTCCGACACCGCCTGTTGCGAAGACATCGATTCCGGCAAGGGAAGCGATGATCATCGTTGCGGCGACTGTAGTTGCACCGTCCTCCTTCTTCGCGATGATTGTGGGAATGTCACGTCTCGATGCCTTCGTGATGGCCGTTCCCTTCTTTCCGAAATACTCGATCTCGTCCTTTGTCAGTCCAGCCTTGAGGCGGCCGTTGATGATGGCGATAGTTGCGGGAACGGCACCGTTTCTTCTCACTTCGTCCTCGACGAGAAGCGCTGTCTCGACATTCTTCGGATAGGGCATGCCGTGCGAGATTATCGTGCTCTCGAGTGCCACGACACTCTTTCCCTCCTCGAGGGCCTTTCTGACTTCATCAGAATAATCCAGGTATCTGTTCATAGGTTTCTTTCTCCTTGATTAGTTTATATATGGTTTCTTTCTTCATTTCCTTGCTCACGGTATCCTCGCTCATAACAGCGATCTGGGAGGCAGCTGAAGCAGCCTTGATTGCACTCTTTTCATCGCCCCATTCCATCATTCCGAATGCAAATCCCGCAAGAAAGCTGTCTCCGGCGCCTGTGGTATTGACGCACTCCGTCTTTCCCGCCGGGCAGTATATGACACTTCGGTGCGAGATATATGCCGAGCCGCGGGAGCCGAGAGTGAGGAGCACGGCGCCGAGTCCCATCTCGAGAAGAGAACGGGATGCACGGATGATTTCTTCCGTTGTCTCTATCTTCTTCCCGTAAAGATACTCGAGTTCCATGAGATTGGGTTTGAAGACGTCGATACTCCCGATCGACGGCATAAGACGGTCGACCTTCAGTGTCGATACGGCATCTGCCAGCACGAGACCCCGGCTGTGACGGCAGACTGCGCTGATTGTCTCACTCGTGAGATTGGCTTCTACGATAACGCACCCTGCATTTTCTATGACACTCTTCTTTCCGTCTATGAATGCGGCATCAAGGCGCTTGATGTTCTCCATGTCGTTCACCGCGACGTACATCTCGCCTCCGGGAGCTGCGACATAGAGGTATATGTCGCTGCGCTCTTTCGTGACAAGGGAAGAGGAGATGTCGAGAGTAAGGGAGAGCTCCCTCTTCAGCGCCTCTCCGAAGACGTCGGAGCCGAGGGCCGTTATAAAGCTCACATCCTCACCCATGAGGGCGAGGTTGAGGGCTATGTTGTGTCCCACTCCGCCGGCGGAGAAGGAGACGCGCCCTATATTAGAGTCTCCCCTGACGATTTTATCGAATGACTCGCCGCAGAGGTCGGTGTTCGTGCCTCCTACGACGACTGTTTTACGTTCCATGGCGACAGTGTACTCCAACGGACGAAAAAAATCCCCCACTACAGATGAAGTAATGAGGGAAAACAAAAGGAGAATAATATATCAGTCTACGAGAATGACTTCACCATTGGGGTAGTTAGCTGCAACATATGCCTTGACTTCGTCGCTCTTGAGAGCTTCCACGAGTGCCTTGACAGCTGCATTGTTCTCGTTTCCTTCCTTGACTGCAACGACGTTCACATACGGAGAATCTGCACCTTCGACATAGAGACCGTCACGTGTTGCAACGAATCCTGCAGGGATTGCATAGTTGCCGTTGATGATTGCACCGTCAACGTCGCTGATGACTCTCGGAAGAGATGCAGCTTCGATTTCGTAGAACTTGAGGTTCTTCGGGTTGGAAGCTATATCGAGCGGAGTTGCCTCGAGGCCGGCATCCTCTGCAAGTGTGATAAGACCTGCAGATTCAAGAAGAAGAAGTGCTCTTCCCTCGTTTGTCGGGTCGTTCGGGATAGCGATTGTAGCTCCGTCGGGAATCTGATCGAGGGAATCATACTTTGTTGAATAGAGTGCGATAGGCTCGATGTGGATGCCGCCTGCGTTTACAAGATGGTAGCCGTGCTCGGAGTTGAATGACTCAAGATAGGGAATGTGCTGGAAGTAGTTTGCATCGATTTCGCCGTACTCGACAGCGTCGTTCGGAGTTACATAGTCCGTAAATTCCTTGACTACGAGTTCGATTCCCTGTTCAGCAAGATCGTCCACGACGAGGTTGAGAAGAGTTGCATGAGGCTCCGGTGTTGCACCTACGACGAGCTTAGTTGTCTTAGATGTTGTCTTTGCTTCCGATGCGCCCTGGGCGACGAGAGATGTGAGTGCGAGTAATACGATAAGAGATAATGCGATAAGCTTTTTCATTTTTTTATTCCTTTGAAAGGGACTGTGCCCTGTAGAGACTTTGAACGGGTTCTCCCCTGCGGGGGCTGAACATTTTGATAAACTGATGGATTGGATTTTTTAAATAAGTAATGTTATGCCCGACAGGGCATCATCATGGAAGACATCATAGAACGCATGGAAACTGTAAACTTTGTCATGTTCTTATATCCTCCTGATAAATGTTGGACAAACTATATACAGAATTTAAATATTTATGCAAGTAGTTTGCAGGAAATTTTTATTCCATGCGGAGTTTTCCAGTCATACTGAAGAAATAATTCTTCAGAACATAACAAATAACATGCTACAAAAAAATAACGCCAAGCATTTGAAAACCGCTGATTTCTCAGCGGCTTCTGGTTATCTTTTCTTGAGAAGCGAGGATGCTATCCTGTTTCCGACAAGCTGTATGAGCTCTACAAGGACGACTGTCACGACGACTGCGGCTACCATGACGTCGGTGCGGAAACGCTGGTAACCGTACCGGATTGCAAGGTCTCCCAGCCCTCCTCCTCCGATGGTGCCGGCCATTGCCGAATAGCCGATGAGGTTTATTATCGTGAGGGTGATTCCGCTGACGAGAGAAGGAAGCGCCTCGGGAAGCATCACCTTCCATATGATCTGCCAGTTCGTCGATCCCATGGCCTTTGCAGCCTGTATGACCCCCGGATCGACTTCGGTGAGGCTTGTCTCTATGACACGTGCGACAAAGGGCGCGGCCGCTATCGAAAGAGATACCACAGCAGCCCTGGTGCCGATTGTCGTTCCGAGAATGAGACGTGCAAGCGGCATGAGAACGATCATGAGAATGAGAAACGGGAAGGATCTGAGGACGTTGACGATGCGGCTCAGAATTTCGTTGAGAACAGGCCTGGGGATTATCCCGCCCTTCTCCTCCTTGTCTGTGACATGGAGAAGTACGCCGAGAGGAAGACCGAGGATAACGGAGAAGATAGTCGAGAAGAAGACCATCTCGAGTGTCTGTCCCGTTGACTGCAGTACAAGTTTCATTATCTGAGAATTCATACGCTTTCCTCCTCCTCTGCATTCGTCTTGTCGACGGTGACGCCGAGCTCCCTCAGCATTGCTATGGCCTTCTCGCGCACGCTCTCGTCCGGGCCGATATCGAGGACCATGACGCCGTAGCGGTTACCTTCGATGTACTGCACACCGGCTGCCATGATGTTGAACATCGCCCCGGTTGTGGCAGTGACATGGCTGATCACAGGCTCTGCGGTCGTTGCGGAATTGAAGCGCAGTGTATAGTGGCCCTTCTTCTCGGAGAAGTTCACGATGCTGTCCTTTATGTTGGTAAGGTTGGAAATGAAGTCCTTCGTGACTTCGCTCTTCGGAGAAGAGAAGATTCTGCTGACCTCGCCCTCCTCTACGACAACGCCCTGGTCCAGTACCGCAACCCTGTCGCAGGCGTCTCTCACGACCTCCATCTGATGGGTGATCATGACGACGGTGAGGTTCATCTTCTTCTGGATTTCCTTGATAAGGGAGAGGATAGAGCGTGTAGTCTGCGGATCGAGGGCAGATGTGGCCTCGTCGCAGAAGAGGATATCGGGTTCGGTTGCAAGGGCGCGTGCGATTGCGATGCGCTGCTTCTGCCCGCCCGACAGAGTCGATACCGGTGCATTCTCCCTTCCTTCGAGACCTACAAGCTTAATAAGCTCGGCAACTCTCTCCTTTATATATGCCCTGTCCTTGTGGCAGATCTCCATCGGGTACGCGATATTCTGCCCGGCAGTACGGGAGGAGAAGAGATTGAAGTTCTGGAAGATCATGCCGATTTTCCTTCTCTCCTCGATGAGTTCCTTCTTCGAGAGATTGTCGACACGGCGTTCTCCGTAGTAGACCTCGCCCTCGTCGGGCTTCTCGAGCATGCTGATAAGGCGGACCAGCGTACTCTTACCCGCCCCGCTCTTTCCAATTATTCCGTAGACCGTATTGGACGGTATCGTGAGTGATACGCCCTCGACGGCATGCAGTGTTCCGTAAACACGCTTTAGATTCTCAAGCCTTATCTGCATAGCGCCTCCGAGCCTTATATATAGCAATTTTCCGGAAATTATCCAACAGAGGAAATGCTAATTGCCGGTGTCGGTAGAAATAGGGGATGAAAAAAACTGCACTCCCGGAAGAATGCAGTTCAGATTTCGTTCTACGTATGGATTTATCTGAGATCAGGAGTCTTGATCCAGTCCTGATCGTCGTATGCTCTGTTCTCACCGCACATAGCCCAGATGAATGTGTAGTTGGATGTGCCGGCGCCGGAGTGAATCGACCACGACGGGTTGATCACTGCCTCTTCGTTGTGCATTACGATATGTCTTGTCTCCTGAGGCTCACCCATGAAGTGGAAGACGACGTTGTCCTCCGGAACATCGAAGTAGAAGTAGACCTCCATACGTCTCTCATGTGTGTGGGCAGGCATCGTATTCCATACCGAACCCGGCTCGAGGTGTGTCAGGCCCATCGAAAGCTGGCAGGTGTCGAGTACATCCGGATGGAGATACTGGTTGATAGTTCTCTCGTTACTTGTCTCGAGAGCTCCCAGATGCTTGTGGATAGCCTTCTCGAACGGAACATGGACAGCCTTCTTTGCTGTGTGGGCAGGAACCGTGATGACGTAGAATTTTGCAGGCTCAGCCTCACTCTCTGATTCGAATTCGACCTTCTTCGTTCCCATCGGGAGATAGATGCCGTCCCAGTGGTTCATCTCGTATTCAACGCCGTCGGCGATGATCCTTCCCTTTCCCCCGATATTGATGGAACCCAGCTCTCTTCTCTCGAGGAGATAGCTTACGCCGAAGTTCTTCCATGGGTCGATGTTCTTCTCGAGGTCGACCCTCTCCTTCACCGGCATGACGCCCATCGTGACGATTCTGTCGATGTGTGAGTAGACACAGCTTACATCGTCTGCATTGAATATATTCGTGATCAGGAACTCATCTCTGAGATCTTCTGTCGTGAGGTAACGGAAATCGTCCTTTCCCGTCGAGTATCTGATATCCATAGTGATTGTCTCCTTAGATATTTGTTTAATTGATTATATCATTTCTCAGATCTTTCACAATATTCCGACATCCCTCAGAAATTTCCCGATATACACCTTCGAAATCATCGGTATACCAGGGATCCTCCACCCCCCTGTCCAGAAGCATCCTTATCTTGTCCGAAGAAGGAAAACGCCTCATAAGGGCGCGCAAATTGCTCTCGTCGAGGGCAAGAATGAGGTCGGCCTCATCATAGTCACGCTCGCTGATGCGCCTTGCCCTGTGCCCCGAAAACGGAATATCGTGCTCTCTCAGCACCCTCTTTGCCGGAGGATAGATATCATTGCCGTCCTCTTCGCTGCTGACGCCACGTGAAAAGACCTCGACGCCGTCAATCCCCTCATCAGATAGCATCTTCTTCAGTATATACTCCCCCATAGGGGAACGGCAGATATTGCCGTGGCATACAAACATTATCTTCATGGGTACCCCATTTACTCCAATTTGCGTTGTTTTAAAAAGTTGTACCAAGTGTAGCAGAAAGAGCATTCCCCCGAGAAGACAGCAGAACAGGGCAGGATGTGTCATATCGTGAGAGAGGAAAGTAGTAGAAAAGTAGTAAAAGCGTGAGGATATACTACTTCATAATACATCCTCAAAGGGTAAAGACAACACATCAATCTATTGCGTGCTCTTCGTAATTTTCCACTTGTTCCATAACTTGGCGGAAAACCTCCGGGCTATACTGTGGAGGATATCCCGCCTTCACAAGGCATATTTTTAATTCGAGTTTAAGATCGTCCTTCACATTTTGATTGTTCAGCCAATCTGCATAAGAAGATTTCAGATCAATCGTCTCCTTCACTTTCTTTGCAAGGGCCTTACACTTGTCATTTACAACTATTCCATCAACCTTGATATCGCTTCCATATTCAAAGTTGTATTTGTCACGAAGAGCAACAAGAATGTCATAGAAAGCCTTCTCTTCAAATGTCAGTCCAAGCTTTCTGAAACTCTCACGGCTTTCATTCATCTGAGAAAGTATGGACAAGGCCTGGTTTGTAGCTTCCTGGATAATGTCTTCCGATGCTTTTTCCTGGGCCAGTCCGGCTTCCTCAGCTTCCAGGTGCTTACGTCTCTCATGATATTGGGCAATCGTAGTCTCCAGCATCGCTCTGAAAGACTGTGCTTCAATCCTGTTAACTTTGCTGTATTCCTTTATCTGCTTAAGAAGTAACTTAACAAGTAGCTCCAGCTTGGTCGTAGGCATCTTTACATCTGACAGCCTTTCTATGAACTCAGGCCCGAATATATCTTCATCCTCACCAAGATCCAGAACACTCTCCACCTTGTTATATTTCAAAGCCTCTTCTACCATCCTGGATACATTACGGTTCATGCTGTCAGTGTCGATGTCGCTAGTGCCGCTCATCTTACGGACGAAACCGGCTATGGCCATGAAGCATTGAGCCAAAGCAGACTCTTCTTCTGAGAGATACCCGGAGGGTTGGGCTATATCATACGCGAGCCGCATTCTCTTTACCGTCTTTAGGAAATATGTTTTGTATGACACCTTCACAGAACCGAGATTACCTTCTGAATACAATACTTCCGTAGAAGCAAATACATACTCTGCGGCTTTCGCTAGAAGCCGGTATCTCTCCACAGGGTCTCCATTTGGATTCAAGAAAGGTTTGAGATCATAGCCTCTGAACATACCTTTCAAAACTTCAAGCTCTTCTCTAAAAACAAGTGTTGCCTGCTCAACATCATCTTCAGTTGGAGCAACGGAAGTATCTCCTCCGTAAATCTTCATCGCCTCACGCATATTATCCCTGATTCCGATATAGTCGATGACCATACCGTATTCCTTACCGGGATAAACCCTGTTGACTCTGCTGATAGTCTGAATCAGAAGGTGCTTTTTCAAAGGCTTGTCGTTGTAGAGGTAAGTAAGACACGGGACATCAAAACCCGTTATCCACATATCGACGACGATGACTATGTGGAAATTCGATTTCTCGTCCTTGAATGCCGCATCCAGCTTTCTTGACCTCTTATCGTTCTGTACTCCACCAAGGTAGTTGTACATCTCTTCTTTGTCATTACTGCCCACACTCGATACCATAGCTATAAACGGCATAGGACTCAGCTTATCGAGCTCTTCCGGTGTTGCCTCTACTCCGTCCGGGACCTTTTTCTCTTCAAACCACTCCGGATATTTATCCTTGAATTTCATCAAAAGTGTGTATGCTATATTCCTGTTCGAACACGCAATCATCGCCTTTTGGACTCTATCGGGTTCTTTCTCACACGATGAAACATAATGGTCGTGGATATCTACAGCCAGTCGCTCAAGCCTCAATGGCTCGCCGAGAATAACATCCATGGAGCTCATAGCAGCCTTGCTTGCTTCTATATCTTCCTTGGTGGCACCGTCATCTGCACACCTCTTGTAGTAGTTTTCTATCAGCTTGATTTTCTCTTCATCAAACGAAACCTTTGCCATCCTCGGGTGGTATTTGATGGACACAGTAAGACCGTCCGCGACAGCCTGATCCATAGTGTAACGGTCTATCTCAGCACCGAAAGTCTGATAGGTTTCTGCGATAGGGGTTCCGGTAAAGCCGACAAATGTCGCATGTGGGAATGCCTCCTTGAGGACCTTTGCATAAGGCTTAGAAACCATGGCCTTCATATTGTTGTCTACATCTTTACTGAACTGAATTGTCCGTGAGTTCTCAATCTGTGTTCTATGTGCCTCATCGGAGAAGCATATGATATTTCTCCTTGCATTTATAAGCCCGACCGGATCATCCTTACGGTCACAGAATTTCTGGATAGTACATATGTAGAAGCCACCACTGTCTCTCTCTCCAAGTTCGCTTCTGAGTTTCTCTCTGTTCTTGACAACAGCAACTTCACCAAGATTCAGGAACTCCTTACTTTTATTAAAGAGCTTGAATCCCTGCTCCTGTAACTCATCTCTGTCGACAATCATTACAATAGTCGGAGAGCCCATCTGTGGGATATTACTGCATCTGAGAGCAAGCTGACGCGCAAGAAATGCCATAGTATATGTCTTACCGCAACCTGTAGCACCAAAGTATGTGCCACCCTTTCCGGACTGATTTACAACAGATTTAACGATACTTTCTTTAAGGAGCCTTGATGCAAAGAATTGCGGATAGCGGCAGACGATTTCTCTTTCTTCTGAGTCATGTATCGCATCCTGAAAGTAGATATAGTCCCTGAAGATTTCCAAAAAGCGTTCGGGAGCATATACACCATTGACCATAGTCTCAGTCTCTGCAAAAGGCATAGTTGAAATCCTGTCACCTTCATTTACACGTCGCCAAGCATAGAAATGTTCATATGGGGTACGCACAGTCCCGAGCCTTGTCTTCACGCCGTCTGATATACAAGCAAGCGGGCAGTAATGCAATAAGTGCGGGATATCTCTCCAATAGCGGATTGTTATCTGCTCCCAGGCAGAATAGATTGTGGCGTTACTGTCGGAAGGATTCTTCAATTCGATTATGCAGAGCGGCATGCCGTTGATAAAGAGAATTACATCAGGACGCCTTGTCTCACGCTGTCCATTATTGACATACTCCACAGCAAATTGATTGACAACCCGGAAGATATTGTTCTTCGGCACCTCGAAATCAATAAGAGAGGCCATAACAGCATGTCCAGTCTGTGGTGTAAACTGAATACCATTCACCATCCAGTTATAGACTTTATGCAGCGTGGCGAAATCACTCTCGGCGCCGACAAGACGGACAATGTCATAGAGTTTATCTACATCTTCAGGAAGCAATCCGGGATTTATCCTGGAAACATACTCTTTAAAGTCGTCTTCCAGTAACACCTCGCCAAGAGATCGTGTTATCTGATTACCTGCTGTGTAAGTCCAGCCTGCATTATCAAGAAAAGCAACGAACGCAGCCTCATATTCCGACTCACAGTAGCGTCCGTTATAGTCTTTAAGCTTCGCCAATTCCTATTCCCCCTTAGTGAGCAGCCTCTTCAATCGAGCCTTTAATAAGTATAGGACAAATATCTTTGATTTGGGATTTTAGTTTTTCGTTGATATCCTTACGCATAATAAAAGCATTGTATATATTCACTATGTCCTGCTGGATATTTATTGGAGGAATTGGAATTTGCACCCTACACATTTCTTCCCAATCAAATGTTTCTCTTGCACTCCCCCATGAATTAAAACGTGAATATCTATCGAACTCCGACCTAGAGAAAAACAACATTAAATATTGTGGAAGTACTGCTTCAAGATTATTGCATCTAAAAACCAAATAGGATGAAGAACATATGTATGTTTCTTCAGTATTATTCATTGCAAGTGATATTTTACCTCCATTCCTGGATGTAACAGTAACATAAGCAAACTCACTGGGCTTAATGATATAATAAGGTTTTAAGCTCACATCTTTCATATCCGCCTTGGTTTCAATCAGCTTCTTTTCAATTGAAATACCTTTAACGCTTTCAAGCCCATACTGTAAGTTGTCGTTGCTTTCTTCTGAAAGCTCGATATATTTGCCTATTACTTCGGGTTCTATATCTCTCATTAACTTTTCTATATATGCATCACAAGTCAGCTTCAAATCATCCAATCCACGTTCGTAGCTCTGCTGATTCTTCACCATAGCATTGTAGATATCAACATACTTCTGCTGGATATCAAGAGGGGGAAGATTGATTTCAGTATCACAAAGATCTTCCCAAGAGAACGTTTCTCTCGCACTTCCCCAGGAGTTAAAACGTGAGTATCTGTCGAATTCTGGACGATTAAAGAACATGAAGAGATAATCGGTTAAAATTTTCCCTGCATCTTTCACTTTGAAAACGACATACGACGAAGAAACAATATAAACATTTTGCGTATCATTATGTGCAAGGGTGATTTTTTCACCATTTCTTGAAGTCACAGTAACATACGCAAAATCATCGGGCTTAACAAGCTTATATGGCTTCAAAGAGACACCACTCATATCAGCTTTTGTTTCTATAAAATTTTTTTGAATTGAAATACCTTTTACATCATGGATGTTGTATCTTAGCTCATCATTTCTTTCATCACTTTGTTTAATAAGCTCTCCCAGCTTGTATTTATTCAATCCCATACCCTATCCCCTTGAATGCTTCTTCCAGCATCTGCTGGGATTTCTTCTCCTCAGAAAGGACCTCCTTCATCTCAGCCTGGATTCGAGTCATTTCTTTCTTGTAGTCTATATCCAGGTCATGGTCGATGAACTCGATGTACTTACTTGGAGTAAGGGACCAGTTGTTATTCTCAATCTCACCGATAGAAACACTGCGGTAGAGTTCAGGCACTTCATAGTTTCCCCCGTCAATTCCTACGCTCTGCCATGTGTGATATATATCAGAAGCCCGGTTAATCTGCTCAGAATCAAGCATTACTTTCTTCTTGTTTGAATCCTTTACTGGATTATCTGTCCATGTTCGAAGGTCCATGAAGAGTATTTCGTGCTCACGATTACGAAGCTGTCTTCCATGATATTTTCCTCCCTTCTTGTTCTGGTTGAGAATCCAGAGAGTGACACTTATATCGGTTGTAATGAATAGTTCTCTAGGGAGGACAATGATTGCCTCAACCTTATCGTTCTGGATGAGTTTCTTTCTTATTTCGATTGTATCGCTGTCATTGAGGGCACCGTTGGAAAGAAGGAATCCTGCAACACCTGTCTGCTTTTTCAAATGTGACAACATATGAAGTATCCATGCATAGTTTGCGTTGCTCTCGGGTGGTGTCTGATAATCGGCCCATCTTGGGTCGGAAGCAAGACTCTCATCATACCAACTCTTTAAATTGAAAGGCGGGTTAGCCATGACGTAATCGAAGTATAAACCTTTATGCAGGTCGTTGAGGAATGTGGAGTCATTCGTCTCACCGAGATTATGGCTTATGCCACGGAGCGCAAGATTCATCTTCGCAAGACGGTATGTTGCAGCCTCCTTTTCCTGGCCGTAGACATTTATCCTGTTGATATCACCCTGCTTTGATTTCACAAGCTCAGCACTCTGTATAAACATTCCTCCAGAGCCGCAGCACGGGTCATAGAGTGTCCCGTCATAGGGCTCAATCATGGCGGCAATCAACTGTACTACATCATGCGGAGTATAGAACTCACCTTCTTCTTTTGTGGCGTTGACTGCAAACTCGTTGAGGAAATACTCATATACATGGCCGATTAAGTCTTTCTCTTCACCGAACTGTTTGTGACTTATCTTGTTTACTTCATCAATAAGTTTCTTTATGTCATTGGGAGCCAGATCTCTCGAAGTAAATGTCCCCTCCACAAAACATCCTTTCAGCTGTTTTGACTCTGTAGCAATACTGTGGAGCGCATTATCAAGTGCAACGTTCAACATGGGAGCCGGTGTATTGATTATAGTACTCCAGCGTGCTTCAAGTGGTAGATTGTAGGTACCGTCAGTAAATGTCGCATCATCAAAAAAAGCAGCTCTGATGTTTTCATCATCCGGATCCAGGCCCTGTTCTATGAGCTTTTTCCTCAGTTTCTCTACGCCGTCCTCATATTTCTCTCCGATAAACCGCAGAAAAACAAGGGTCAGCATCATATCACGCTTTTCAAAAAATGAGCCGGAGTTACGGGCAGCCCTCAGGATATCCCTGCACTTAAAAAGTATGGCGTCAAGGTTAATCTGCTTATCGTTATCTTTTTTCTTCTTAGCCATTAATCCCTCCTGTGAGTTTTCCCATTAATCATTCTTCGCCTCAAGAAATAATCTTTAATTTCAATCAAGCAAATACGGTCCACTTCGTGAAGTATAGCAGATATTATGGCTCAAAATACTAATTTTCTTTGTCAAAAAAGGATCAGAGAGGAATTCCGGTTTTCAGCACAGTAGAGAGAAAACCGCTTTTGTCATCACCGCTTTTAAGAAGAACAGGTTCGATATCGATGTAATCGCCACGTGTCAGTCTCCAC
>CAVACS010000038.1:0-19119 GCA_963587105.1 Anaerovoracaceae bacterium
GATCAATAAAACTGGAATGAGTTTCTTCATTTCTTTCTCCGTTTCTAAGTTTGCTTGATAATACAAAATCTCGATAGCTTTTGTCATCAAAAAAAGCTCCCTATCCGGAAGCTTTACGAGCCAGAAATGGGAATCGAACCCGTGACCTACACTTTACGAGGGTGTCGCTCTACCATCTGAGCTATTCTGGCACTGACATGAATATTACCCTAACTTTGAAATAATTGGTAGAGAGTTTTTATTTTTTTCTTCCACTTATGCTACAATTCTTCCATCAGGTTGATAATCAAGGTGAATGGAAGAAGGCTTATAATTGGTGATGTACACGGACGCTATCAGGCCCTGAGGCAGGTTCTCGGGAGGGCGGGGTACGACGACGAAATTGACACCCTCTACTCCGTCGGGGACTTCTGCGACAGGGGGAGGGACAATCTGGAGGTTCTGGAGTATCTTTCGTCACTCAGAAATTTCCGTCCTGTCCTGGGTAACCATGACGCCTGGCTTCAGGATTATCTGAGAACAGGCTTTGTCCTCAGTGACAACTGGTACAGCAACAACGGCGGCTATATGACAGTCTCGTCTTTCAACGGGGTATCACGCTCTGTGAAGAAGAGACTCTCCTTATGGCTTGACGGAATTCCCTACTCAAGAAAGGAGGAAGGGATAGTCCTCCTTCACGGCGGTCCCGTCGGACGCAGCCTCGGGAGAATCATGAGGCCGAGGGACTATGAGAGGGAGCGTGAAGCAGATGACATTCCCGACGAACTCTGGGACCGGACGTACCTCAGAACAGCCGTCCTCTATGAGCATTGGCTCGATAGTGACGAGAAGAAGGCAGGCCTGGAATTCTCACGCTACAAGGAGGTAATGCAGCCTCACTTTCCGGGGCTCGGTAAGAGAACAAGGGATGGTGAGCTCTACATCGCTCTTCAGAGCGGGATGATCTATACCGGTCACTCTGTCGTCGGCGACAGGCCATTCACTTCAGAAACCTTTCATATAACGGCAATCGACACCGGTGCCGCTTCGAAAAGCGGAAGGCTGACATGCATGAACATAGACAGCGGAGAATACTGGCAGAGTGACAGAATCGACGAGACAGAGGAGGAATACTGATGCCGCTTCAGATTGTAAGAGCAGATATCACAAAACTCAACGTAGACGCAATCGTCTGTCCGACGAACACACGTCTTCTTCCGGGCTCCGGAATTGACTACGCCGTCCATATGAAGGCCGGAAGGGATTTCACGCGTCAGTGTGTCGCTATCGACCACATTGAAGAAGGGGATGCTGTCGTCATCGACGGCTGCGATCTTCCATCTAAGTATGTAATCATGACTGTCGGTCCCCACTGGAAGGGGGGAGGAGATGGGGAGGCCGGAGTACTTGAGAAGGCATACAGGTCAAGCCTTGAAAAAGTAGAAGAGCTTTCTCTTTCCTCTGTTGCAGTTCCCCTGATATCTGCCGGCTACTACGGTGTTCCCGATTCCCTGTCACTTAAAACTGCTACAGAGGTAATCCGGGAGTTTCTATCATCATACGACGCCGAAGTATATCTTGTAGTATACAACAGTCTTGCATTCGATCTCTCGAAGGGCATATTCCATGAAGTTGCACAGCTCATCGACGAGGAGGAGGTCGAGGCGTGGGAGAAGGTGAGGGGAAAGAGCAAGTATATTCCTTCTTCCGGAATTGACCGTACAGATTCCTCTGTTTTCTACGATACCCGTGAGTCTGATGATGAGCAGAGTCATCCTCAATATGACGGGAGAGATGAGAGTGATGAAGAGGGGAACGAGGGATTACGGCACCACTATGACGAGAGCGAGCTCGAGATGATGGAGAAGGGATGCTCGGAGGGTTTCTCGGACTACCTCAGAAACAAGGTTCTCGAAAAGGGTATGACGGGAGTTGAATGCTACAAGAAGGCCAACATCAGCCACAAGCTCTATTCAAAGATAATGTGCGATAAGAACTACAAGCTCGGACGTGATACCACAATTGCCTTCGCACTTGCCCTGAAGCTTCCTCCGGCAGAGTTTTCAGAGATGCTCGCCGTCGCAGGATTTGCCCTCTCTCCCGTCGACAGAAGGGATATCGTCATCAGATATTTCGTCGATCACGGCAGGTATGACATACTTCAGCTGAACGAGGTCCTCTTCGGCTTCGACCTTGTTCCTCTGGGATATAAAAAGTAGCAGATGTCGCTTTCCAGGCGACATTTTTCTCCTCCGTTTTTTGTATCATATATATACATTTAACGGAGGAAAACAAATGAAGAAAGATCTGACTGAAATTGTATTCATTCTCGACAGAAGCGGCTCGATGAGAGGACGCGAAAAAGACACTATCGGAGGGTTCAACTCCCTTATCGAGAAGGAGAAGAAAGAGGAGGGGGAGGCTGTTGTCTCCACGGTGCTTTTTTCAAACTATTCGACTGTCATCCATAACAGGATAAGAATCGAGGATGTTCCGGTTATGACCGAGAAGGAATACTTTGTCACAGGCTCTACGGCACTTATCGACGCTGTGGGAGATGCAGTGACTCATATCATAAGGGTGCACAGAAACCTGAGTGATGAAAAGAGACCGGAGAAGACTATGTTCGTCATCATCACCGACGGCATGGAGAATTCAAGCAGACGCTGGTCGACATCCGCTGTCAGGGCTCTCATCGAAAAGGAGAAGACAGAGTACGGCTGGGAGTTTATCTATCTCGGTGCAAATATAGATTCCGTCAGAGAAGCCGGTGGAATCGGAATCGATGCCTCTCATGTCACAGATTACAGGTCTGACAGTGAGGGTACGAGAATGTCATACCAGAGTGTCTCGAGAGCAGTGAGATCGGTCAGGGCGACGAGAAGACTCGACAGCAACTGGTACCAGGAGAGCAGGGATTACCTTAAAAACGGCGGCGGAGAAAACGGCGGCAATTAAGATATGGTGTTGATTGAAGAGCCGAATTTGCATTTGGCTCTTTTATCTGTCCCTTTTTTTGATTATTCTGTAAAAAAGATTTTTCCTTTATGTTTTTTTCCTCTTAATTTATATAGTGATGAGAAGGAAAATCTGAAGGGAGATGGAATATATGGAAGAGATAAAAATAGATCCCTCCGAGGTGGAACAGCTGAGACTGACCAGTGCGGATTTCGATGAATTGATAAATAAATCCAGAGAAGGGGCCGAGATAGGACTGCCGTGGAACCGCAGGGTATTCGAATATTTTTTCGAGAGCGGGCTCCCCGAGGATCAGATAAACGCCATAATGACGTTTGCCACATTCGGCTATTTCCCCTCTTCAGAGGATGATAACGGATTATGATTGTTCTTGGTATAGAAACAAGCTGCGACGAATGCTCTGCTGCCGTACTCAGAGACGGCAGTGAGATCATGAGCAACGTCATAGCAACGCAGATAGAGCTCCATAAGCCCTATCAGGGAGTGGTGCCGGAGCTGGCATCGAGACTCCACACCGAGTGGATAGAGCAGGTCGTCTCTGCAGCCATCATGCAGGCCGGGATCCGGAAGGAGGACCTGGATGCCGTTGCTGTCACGAACAGGCCCGGGCTCCTGGGCTCTCTTCTTGTCGGCGTGAATTTCGCAAAGGGCTTTGCCGAGGGACTCTCCATTCCTTATATAGGAATAGACCACATAAGGGCACATCTCTATGCCTCACAGATCGAGAATCCTCTCGAGTATCCTTACCTGGGGGTACTGGTATCGGGAGGACATACCGTCATCTGCCGTGTCGACTCATACTCCGATGTAACGGTCATGGGAACGACGATCGACGATGCCATCGGAGAAGCCTTCGACAAGGTTGCCAAGTTCTACGACATGGGGTACCCCGGAGGAGTCGTCATCGACCGTCTGAGTAAAAACGGAGACAGCAATGCATTCCTCTTCCCCGGTCCGACACTCGACAGGACATCCCACCCCTACGATATGTCGTACTCGGGCCTCAAGACGGCCGTCATCAACCAGAAGGACCAGTTCCGTAACGGGGATGCTCCCGATACAATCGAGAACATCGCGGCATCCTTCCAGCGCCAGGCTGTTGGGATTCTGATGAAGAGGGTGAAGCTTGCCCTGCGTGACAGCGGACTCAGACGTGTGAGTGCCGGCGGAGGAGTTGCTGCGAACTCGCTTCTGCGTAAGGAGCTCAAGGAACTTGAGAAGGGCGGCTACACAGTCACCTTCCCGTCTCTCAAACTCTGCACCGACAACGGAGCCATGATCGCGGGCCTCGGCTACCGCTATCTCAAAGACGGTTTCAGAGACGGCGACACCCTTACAGCATCGGCGAGAGTCAGGGCTTTCAAGAACAGTTGAGGAAAAATTTCTCAAAGGTATTGCAACTTTGAGGATTTTTCTTTATTGTTTCACTTGTCGTTTGATTGGGATGTAGTGTAATGGTAACACTGCAGATTCTGGTTCTGCCTTTAGGGGTTCGAATCCCTTCATCCCAGTGTCACGGTCCCTTCGTCTAACGGTTAGGACGGGAGATTCTCAGTCTCTAAATAGCAGTTCGATTCTGCTAGGGACTAAAATTAGGCAACGTTTTCGTTGCCTTTTTCTTTGTCGGAGGATAACAGCTATGATTACAGCTTCCAATGTTTCTCTTTCTTACGGAACACAGGTACTGTTCAAGGAAGTGAATCTGAAGTTCACTCCCGGTAACTGCTACGGCATCATCGGAGCCAACGGCGCCGGTAAGTCGACTTTTCTCAAGATTCTCTCGGGGGAGATCGAACCCGATACCGGTGAGATCATCGTAACACCGGGGGAGAGACTTGCCACCCTCAAGCAGGACCACTTCCAGTATAACGACTACCGTGTCATAGATACCGTCATCATGGGCTACAAACACCTCTACGACGTCATGCAGGAGAGGGACGCCATCTACTCCAAGGAGGATTTCACGGAGGAGGACGGACTGAGGGCTGCAGAGCTCGAGGGCGAGTTCAGTGAGCTCGGAGGCTGGGAGGCCGAGGCAAATGCATCCCAGATGCTCGACGGCCTGGGAATACCGGTGCCTCTTCACGAGAAGAAGATGAGCGAGATCGAGGATAACCTGAAGGTCAGAGTACTTCTTGCCCAGTCACTCTTCGGAAACCCCGACATACTTCTCCTGGACGAGCCGACGAACCACCTGGATCTCGAGTCCATCCACTGGCTTGAGGACTACCTCGAGGATTTCAACAACACCGTCATCGTAGTCTCCCACGACAGACACTTCCTCAATACTGTATGTACACATATATGCGACATAGACTACGGCCGTATACAGCTCTATGTCGGAAACTATGATTTCTGGTACATGTCATCCCAGCTTGCCGCGAAGCAGCTGAAGGACGAGAAGAAGAGAAGGGAGGAGAAGATAACAGAGCTGAAGGAATTCATCCAGCGCTTCTCGTCAAACGTTGCAAAGGCAAAGCAGGCGACAAGCCGCAAGAAGCTCATTGACAAGCTCACGATCGACGACATAAAACCCTCCTCACGCCGTTTCCCGTATGTTGCATTCAAACCCCAGAGGGAGATCGGAAAGAATGTCCTTGAAATCAAGAACCTTTCGAAGACGATCGACGGGGAGAAGGTCCTCGATAACCTCTCTCTTGTAATCAATCCCGCCGAGAAGGTCGCATTCGTCGGCCCGAACCACTACGCAAAGACCGTGCTCTTCGAGATCATCTCCGGAAGGATGGAGCCTGACGAGGGATCTTACACATGGGGTGTGACGACATCCCTCTCGTATTTTCCGAAGGACAATTCCTCCATGTTCGGAACAGGTATCACAATGACGGAATACCTGCAGCAGTTCAGCAAGGAGGACGACGACAATTTCGTGCGCTCATTCCTGGGTCGTATGCTCTTCACGGGAGACGAGGCCCTCAAGGACTGCGGAGTCCTCTCCGGAGGGGAGCGGGTCAGGGTGGTTCTGGCAAAGATGATGCTCGAGGGCGCCAACTGCATGATCTTCGATGAGCCTACGTCACACCTTGACCTGGAGTCCATACAGGCTCTCAACAACGGCCTCATCGATTTCAAGGGCGTACTGCTCTTCAACTCACATGACCACCAGTTCATTGATTCTCTTGCAACGAGGATTATAGAATTCACACCTAAGGGAATCATCGACAAGACGGAGAGATTCGACGATTATCTTGTTGACGAGGATGTGAAGGCAAGGCGCGAGAAGGCCTATGAAGGCAGAAAAGAGGTGGTTGTAATCTGATGGTTATCGCAGTAGATATCGGGAATACGAACATAGTCTGTGCTTCCTACGACGGCAGGACATGGAGCAAGCCCTTCCGTGTCTTTACCGACACGAAGAAGACAGGCGACGAATACTATGTAATCTTTCTCTCCCTCTTCCATGAAAACGGGATAGAGAAGAAGGATGTCGACAAGGTCATAATAAGCTCGGTCGTTCCCTTTCTGACGCGATCGATCGAGAAGATTATGCACCGTCTCTTCTCTCTCGATCCCATCATGGTGACCCATGATGTGAAATCGGGCCTTGTGAGAGAGTCCATCCCACTCGAGCTCGGTGCAGACCTTTTATGCAACCTCTCCTATGCACACTCCCACAGATGTGATACCTCTGTAATGGTGATCGACTTCGGAACAGCGCTCACATTCTCGACAGTCGACGGCAGGGGCAATGTGCTCGGTGTCGCGATAGCCCCCGGTCTTGTCACAGCCGTCAACTCGCTCTTCGGCAATACTGCACAGCTTCCGCAGGTCGAACTCAAGCTTCCCTCCACCGTTCTCGGAAGAGACAGCATGGCCTCGATAAGGGCCGGCATAATGGAAGGCTATGCGGGAATGGTCGAGACGATGGTGAAGAAGACCGAAGACGAAATCGGCTCGAGGCTCTATGTAATGGCCACCGGCGGCCTCAGTGCCACGATATCGCGGATAATACCGCGTATCGACGAACTCGATTCGCTTATAACACTGAAAGGTCTGGGTCTTATCGCAGAGCTCAATTAAAGGTCAGCATCCTCGTTGATGCATCCGTCACAGTAGATGCATACCTCATCTCCGTTTCTGTCGATGCACTCTATGGTGAGGCTTTCGTCTCCGATCGGAAGCGAGAGAGAAAGAAGGGAATCTACTGCGCATTCGAGAGCAGTGCTGTCGACGGCTTCGCTCTTGGGGCCTCCGAGAGTAATTGAGACAGTCCGCATTCTGTCAAGCTCCGGTATGTATGTAAGCTCCTCGTTCCAAAGCGGGCTCGTGCGCTCGACAATCGTCAGCATTCCCGCCCTTGCGGCATTCTCATCCTGCATCATATATATTCTGAAGAGAGACTCCGTGTACATGTTTCCCTTTACAGAGATTACCTTCCCCTTATCGAAGAAGAGTGAGAGACTGTTCACCCTTTTTCCCCACAGTACAAAGCTTCTTGTGGTATTGAGCCATCCCGAAAGGGAGGACGGGTCAATGAGCCTGAAAAGATCCTCTGCTGTTATATAGGGCGAGAAGATCCTTCCTCCGGTTGTTGTGCTTGTCGAAGTATGGAATGAGGAAGAGGGAAGGAATGAGAATGTGAGGTCCGTGCCGTTATCAGATGTGATTCTTCCCTCTCCGAGCCCCATTCTGTTGAGAGAAGAAGCCTTGTACATCATGTTCTCGTGACGCCGTATGCGTTCCTCCGCATCAGTGAGGAAAACCGATGAGATAAGCTCTCTGCTTGTCTTCTCCTCGTCGTTCTCTCTTATCTTGTCGTCCCAGAGGGAGGACGGAAGGAATGCGGTGACGAAGGGGAGGGATGGAGGAGGATTGTCCAGCGGGTCCGAGAGAAGCGAGAAGCGCTGAAGCTCCCTTGCTTCATATATCCTTCCGCTTTCGACTTCGTCCTTCTTCCTGTAATACGAAAGATAGAGGAACAGAGTCGGTTTCTTACTCAGAGGAAAATCCGAAAGAATGTCGAACTCCTCGACGATCCTTCCGTTCTTCAAGAGCTGTATGTAGCTGCCGTTTCCCGTAATCCTCTTCGCCTTTTCTGCAATGAGGCGTGCAAAGGCGTAGTCTTCCTCTTCGGTGTTGATGCTCAATACATCGCCGCTCTTTATTCTGAGAGCGGAGTGGAGAATCCCGTCGGCGTAACTGTCGCTGAAGCTCATCAGGCTTTCGCTTTCCTTTCCTTTCTCGAGCCGTGCTTCTTGACATAGTCGACGCTCTTCTGGAATTCGTTCAGGAACTCTCCAAGGTCCTCCTGATAAACAATCACCGACTGCCTCAGATACTTGCCCTCGACATCGGTCGGTCTTGACTCTACGACGTTGAGATACAAATCTCCGTAGACGTTCTGCTTTACATTGAAAAAATAGGTTCTGTCGTTCTTGACGAGTTTAGTTGAAAAGACTTCTCCGCGCTCTCCCATGAAAGGGCCCTCCGTAATTCTTTCTAGTAATCCGATGATAATCCCCGCGCCGTCTTTCTTCAAGCAGGGAAGGATGCAATTAAGATGACAATAATAATGAGTATATGAGTAAAAACTGAAAGTTTAATTAACGTATCGATAAAAAAGTGAAGAAATTCCTTTGTTTTTCAAAAGAATTGTTGCATTGTATCTGAACTTGTGAGAAATTATGCATATAGAAAATTTCAAACGAGGTGAAAAATGAAATACGGACGTACATTCAACTTCTCGGCAGGCCCGGCCATGATGCCCGAACCCGTGCTCGAGGAAATAAGAGATGAAATGATGAACTACCGCGGAAGCGGCATGTGTGTAATGGAGATGAGCCACCGCTCGAAGGTCTTCCAGGAAATACTCGACAACGCAGAGAAGGACCTGAGGGAGCTCATGAACATTCCCGAGAACTACAAGGTTCTCTTCATCCAGGGAGGTGCCACACTCCAGTTCAGCATGATTCCGATGAATCTCATGAAGAACGGCAAGGCTGTCTACATCGAGACAGGTGCATGGTCGAAGAAGGCAATTGCAGAAGCAAAGAAGGTAGGAGAAGTCATTGTCGCTGCTTCCAGCAAGGACAAGAACTATACATACATCCCCGACTGCTCGGATCTCGACATTCCTGAAGATACGGACTATGTATACATCTGCGAGAACGAGACCATCCACGGTGTCACATGGAACAAGCTCCCGAACACAAAGGGCCACGTACTGGTATCTGACCAGTCATCGATGTTCCTTTCACGTCCCTGCAACGTCTCCGACTACGGCCTCATCTATGCAGGCGTACAGAAGAACGTCGGACCTGCGGGCATGGTCGTCGTCATCATCAGAGAGGACCTCATCCGTGATGACCTCACATCTCTCCCGATCTACCTCCAGTACAAGACACATGCCGACAACGACAGTATGTACAACACACCCAACTGCTGGGCTATGTACTGCTGCGGCAAGGTATTCAAGTACCTCAAGGACCAGGGCGGACTGGAAGTGATGAACCAGAAGAACATCGACAAGGCAAAGGTCATGTACGACTTCCTGGACCAGAGCAGAATGTTCCGCGGCACAGTAGAGAAGGAATACAGATCACTCATGAACATCCCGTTCGTGACGGAATCTGCAGAGCTCGATGCCTTAGTCGTCGCTGCAACGAAGAAGGCAGGCTACGACAACCTCAAGGGCCACAAGTCCGTCGGCGGTCTCAGAGCTTCCATCTACAATGCAATGCCGAAGGAGGGCGTTGTCGCTCTCGTCGACTTCCTCAGGAAGTTTGAAGCTGAGTATAAGAAATAATATACGGAAAAAGGATCAGGATTATCCGGGGAGACGGGAAACCGCCTCCCTCTTCTTTTTGACTCAGAATGAAGCAAAATAAAATGCTCCCTTTCGAGGAGCAAAAGCGGCCGACGAGAATCGAACTCGCATCTTCAGCTTGGAAGGCTGAGGTAATAGCCATTATACCACAACCGCATAACAGAGAGGATAATAGCGGGAAGAGGGGAGAAATGTCAACAAGGGATGAAAAAAAACATGCAAAGACGATAGATGGCGTCAGTACAGGAAAACTGTACCTTACCCTGTGTCGTGACAAGGGGCTTTGAGGACGATTCTACAGCCCGGATATGTCAAAAATGAAGGTAAATAGTTCAGAGCGACGTACAGCTTAAAGATAACAAACAGAGGGAGAAAGCTGAGAGCGATTGCGTTAATCATGAATCAGTTTCAATGAATCTATCGATGTAACTGCGTTCGATTACACTCCAGCGAAGATTGAAAAGCTTGGAATTACCATTGCACATATCAAGCTCTCAATCTCCGGCCATGAGAGTGAGACGCAATTGAAATCAAGTGGACAGGAAGAGCTCCTGTAACGTAATGACAATGAACATTTAACTTATGGAGGGTGCAGATTCTGCGCATTCGCCTTCGCTCTCAGAAGAGGGTCGGCTCATCCGGCCTTTCGTCATCTCTGTACAGCTTGAAGGAGAGGCGGTGTATCGGGCAGGGGCCGTATTTCTCTATTGCGTCGTAGTGAAGCTTTGTCGGGTAGCCCTTGTGCTTTTCAAATCCGTACTGCGGCCATATTCTTCCCGCCTCCGTCATTATGCGGTCACGTTCGCATTTTGCGAGAATGCTCGCAGCCATTATCTCATGAATGAGTGCATCGCCCTTGACGACGGCTTCGACGGGGAAGGGGACGGATGGAGTCTTGTTCCCGTCGCAGAGAAGGATATCGAAAGGGTGTGATGCAAATACCTCCTCGGAAGCTTTCTTCATACCCAGAAGCGATGAAGCGAGAATGTTTATCCTGTCGATGACTGTGTGCTCGATGACCGAAACGGAGTAGGCAAGTGCCTTTTCCTTTATTATCTTTTCAGCTTCCTCTCTCTCCCTTTCGGAGAGCTTTTTCGAGTCGTTCAATTTATCGAAGGGGAAATCAGAGGGGAGAATGACGGCGGCTACGACCACGGGGCCTGCCAGAGGTCCGCGTCCCGCTTCGTCGGTGCCACAGATGATATTCTTTTTCTTTTCATCGGGGAAGAGTTCAACTTCCATAATGCTTTCTTTTCCTATATACTCTTCTGGGTATTCTACAAGGAGACAGGATGTTTTTAAAGTCCCTTGAACTTAACGGTTTCAAGAGTTTTGCAGACAAGACGCACATAGATTTCACAGACGGTATCACATCGCTTCTCGGCCCCAACGGCTGCGGGAAGTCCAATATCGTAGACTCGATCAAGTGGGTACTCGGCGAGCAGTCGACGAAGACGCTCCGCGCCTCGCGCATGGACGACGTCATCTTCTCCGGAACGGAGACGCGTAAGCCCAGTCAGATGGCGGAGGTGACGCTGACGATCGACAACGAGAACCATAATCTCCCGACAGATGTGCCGGAAATCGTAATAAGGCGGCGTCTTTTCCGTGACGGCAACGGGGAGTATTACCTTAACGGAGAGAGGTGTCTCTTGAAGAACATCAAGGAACTCTTCATGGATACCGGGGTTGGAAAGAGCGCCTACTCGATACTCGAGCAGGGAAAGATCGACCAGATCCTTTCCAACAAGCCCGAGGACAGAAGATACATCTTCGAGGAAGCAGCCGGAATATCACGCTACAAGGTGAAGTGCACCGAGGCCCAGAACAAGATAGCAAAGGCCGAGGAGAACATGAATCTCCTCAACACGACACTCAGGGAGGTCAAGCGTACATACGACAGGACGAAGAGCCAGGCCGAGAAGGCCCTGAAGTGGGAGGAGCTCAAGGACAGGGCTTTCTACATCGACGTCGACATCAAGCTCTCCCATGTAGATACTTACCTCAAGCTCAAGGAGCTGAGAGAGGAGCAGGAAGCGGAATCGACCAGAAAAGTCGAGGAGTACCGGGGCAGACTCGGAGAGTACGACGACGTCATCAATTCCTCCTCCAACGAGCTTACGCAGTACCAGGAGAGCTCTAAGAACCTCGAGATCGAAATCGGAAAGATGGAAGCGAGGCTTTCCTCGATAAGCGAAACCATATCGGCATTGAAGGATAGCTACAAACAGTATCTCGAGAAATACGAGTTGAGCGAGAAGAGGTGCCGCGACATCCAGGACGAGATTACACGTATGACCGAGGAAAAGGAGAATACGGAGAGCTCTCTCGAGGCGCTCGAGGAGCGGTTCGAGGAGAAGAAGGCCCAGATTGAGTATGCCGAATCCACTCTGCAGAAGAACAGGGACGAGATAGCTTCTCTCAATGAGACCATACGCGCTGCAGAGGAGAGCAACAACGAACTCGATGACGCCCTCAAGGCCCTCAGCGAAGAGCTCAAGAACGTCATCGAATCCCTTATAAAGGAAGTCGATGCCAACACAGGCACCGAGTATTCCGCCCTGAGACGCGACAACGCCGAGAAGAGGGTCAGGGAGAGCCTGGAGGGAATTCTCAAGCTTCTTGACTCAAGGATGAATTTCATCTCCTCGCTTCCCGGAGACGTCGACTATTCAAAGGATATCGCATCTCGTGACTACGAAAGGCTGAGCCAGGCCGTAAGGGAGAGCGAGAAGTTCTTCGATGAATACAAGGCTTCCATCCCTCCCGTCATCGACACGATTCTATCGCCAGAGGGACTTGTGAGCCGCAAAAGAGGAATCGGAGAGCGGGAGTCAAGCGCGCGTGAGAGGCTCATCGACAACCGTAAGACTATAGAAAGCGCGAGGGCGCAGATAGAGAGCAGGGAGGGAGACAACAACGCACTCCAGGCGACTATCATCTCGCTCAAGGAGGTCATCGGATCACTCAGGGCCTCAGTCGAGAACTACAAGGAGAACATCAGAAGACTCAGTGAGAGCATAACGAAGCGCTCCTTCGACCTCGAGGACGAAAAAGACGGCGCCGAGATTGCACATAAGCGCCTTTATGAGGTTGCTGACAAAATCAACGAGAAGAACGCCGACATAGAGGACGGGAGGAAGAACGTCGCCTCCCTCAAGGAAAAGCTGAAAGATGTCAACGAACTTGTGGGAGAGAAGTTCCGCTCCCTCTCCGTCAAGCGTCAGGAGAAGGAGAATATCCTCGAAGAAATAAGAAAAGCCGAGAGCAGTGCTCTTGAGGCCAAGATGTTCAAGGAGAGCTGCGAGAGGGAGATCCAGAGTACGTTCACCTCATTCTTCGAGACCTATGCAAGGAACCTCAACGAGTTCCAGGAGCGCCTCCTTCCCGAGATGAGGCAGGAGACAGAGCTCAAGGCGGAGCTGGAGAAGGTCAATAACGAGATAAAGGCCCTCGGTAACATCAACCATGCCGCGAAGGACGAGTACGACCAGGCCGAGGACCAGTACAAGTTCTACACAAAGCAGCTCGAAGACTACAGCAAGGCGAAAACCGACATGGAATCGGTTCTCGGCGAGATACTCGACAAATCGAAGGAGATGTTCCTCAAGTCCTATCGTGAGATCAGTGACAACTTCCAGCAGATGTTCAAGCGCCTCTTCGGCGGCGGAAGGGCGGAGCTCAGCCTCTCCGAGCCCGACGATGTACTCAACAGCGGTATCGAGATACTTGCCCAGCCCCCGGGAAAGAGCATGTCGACTCTCTCCCTCCTCTCCGGCGGAGAGAGAAGTATGACGGCAGTCGCACTCCTCTTTGCCACATACCAGGTCAAACCCAGTCCTTTCTGTATCCTCGACGAAATAGATGCGGCCCTCGACGACAGGAACATCGGTTACTTTCTCGATGTTCTCCAGGATTTTGCAAGGGAGAGCCAGTTCATAATAATCACCCATAACACCCATACAGTCACGGGCGGCAACGCAATGCTCGGTGTCTCTCAGATGGAGGCGGGAGTATCGAGTGCGGTAAGCTACCGCATAGCATCGATCGAAGGTCAGCCCAGAATCCTCAACGACGAAGGCGGAGAGGTGGAATTCGACGAGGAAGGGCGAAAGAAGTGAGAGACTCTTTCCGGCTTTTGTTGACCAAAGAGAGTCTAATAATGTATAAAAGACACTTGAAAGAAGTTTTGTGGATTCAGTATGTTTGACAGTATCAGCAGCAAGTTTACATCGATAGTTAAAACTCTGTCCGGAAAGGGCAGGATAAGCGAGAAGAACATCCGTGACGCCGTAGAGGAAATAAAGGAAGCCCTTCTCGACGCCGATGTCAACCTGCGTGTCGTCAGACGTTTCGTCAACTCCACAATCGAGGAGTCCCTCGGCGAGAAAGTTCTTTCTTCTGTCAATCCCGGCGAACAGTTCACGAAGATCGTCTATGACAAGATGGTTGCTCTCCTGGGCTCGAGCGAAGACGAGACGGCACTTCACCTCAAGGGAAAGGATGCACTCTCTGTAATCCTCATGATGGGTCTCCAGGGCTCTGGTAAGACGACTGCGACACATAAGCTTGCCCACCTTTTGAAGAAGGACGGCAGGAAGGTCATGCTCGTCGCCGCCGACCTGGTGCGTCCCGCAGCCATCGAACAGCTCCAGATACTCGGAGAGAAGGCCGGCGTTCCCGTATTCACGATCCCCGGCGAAAAGAATCCCGTGACAGTCGTCACAAAGGCAGTTGAAAGAGCAAAGAGGGAGATGTACGACACACTCATCGTCGATACCTCGGGCCGTATGCATCTCGACGATGCTCTCATGGAAGAGATCCAGCGCATAGCAAAGGCCGCAAATCCCGACGAGAAGCTCTTCGTCGCTGACGCAATGACTGGACAGAGTGCAGTCGAGATAGCAAAAGAATTCGACGAGAAGGTCGGCATAACAGGCGTCATCCTCACAAAGTTCGATTCAGATACCAGAGGCGGTGCCGCTCTCTCTCTCAGAAGTGTTGTCGGCAAGCCCATCAAGTTCATCGGAACGGGCGAGAAGATGGAGGACCTCGAAGCCTTCAGACCCGAACGCATCGCATCCCGTATTCTCGGAATGGGGGACATAGTATCTCTTGTGGAGAAGGCACAGGAAGCCTTCGACGAAAAGGAGGCTGAACGCCTTCAGAAGAAGATAGAGAAGAACACCTTCGATCTCGAGGATTATCTGGGACAGCTTGAGAGCATGAAGAAGATGGGGTCTGTGGACAAACTCATCGAGATGATACCCGGAGCAAAGGGCCAGATCAGCGAGGATGACCTCAACCTTCATGAAATCGAAGTCGAGAAGGCTATAATAAAGAGTATGACGCGCTTCGAGAGACAGAACTACCGCATAATCGGACCGAGCCGAAGAAAGCGCATAGCCAGGGGGTCGGGAACGAGTGTGGCAGATGTCAACAGGCTCTTGAAGAAGTTCGAGAAGAGCAAGCTTATGATGAAGAAGCTTGCTACAAACAAGAAATTACAGGCTCAGATGATGAAGCAGTTCGGAATGTGAGCCTTCAAGTAGTATAAGGAGAAAAACTGTGAGCACAACAATGAGACTCAAGAGAATGGGAACAAAGAAGAGACCCTATTACAGAATCGTCGTACAGGACAGCAGAATCGCTGCTACCTCCAAGACAATCGACGAAGTCGGAACCTACAAGCCCGTAGAAGCTAACGACCAGGTAACACTCGACGAGAGCAAGGTCAGAGCATGGATCGGAAAGGGTGTAGTGGTATCACCGACAGTCAAATCTCTTCTCAACTCAAAGGGAATTACACTCGATAGAAAGCAGGCTTGAGCCGGCGGGGAGTCGAGATGGAAAAGGAACTAGTTGAATTCATGGTCAAGAGCCTTGTTGATGTTCCGGAGGAAGTCAGCGTGAATGTCGTGGAGGGCGCAAAGTCGACCATCCTCGAACTTCGTGTCTCCCCCGAGGATATCGGAAAGGTGATCGGCAAGCAGGGCCGTATAGCGAAAGCCATCAGGACAATCCTTTCGGCGTCCGCAACTCGTGACGGCAGGCGCGCCACACTGGAGATTCTTGACTGATGTCGTCCCCTCTCCTGATAACAGCAACTATAGGAAAAACCCATGGTACCGACGGCAGTGTGCGTGTCTACCCGTCTTCGGGTGAATACGCACATCTTCAAAAGCTGGAAGAATGCCGGGTAAGACTTGCTGACGGAGAGGAGAAGACGATTCATATCGAGAGCACCTCGAAGAAGGGAGAGCTCTTTCTGATGAAGTTCAGGGAGTACCCGACGCCGGAGAGAGCGAGAGTGCTTGTCCGTGGTGTAATACTCATTCCCCGGGAAGACGCCCCGAAACTGAAGAAAGGGGAGTACTATGTAGCCGATCTGTACTCCATGGACGTCTTATATGACGGCAGGAAGGTCGGAGTCGTCGAATATACGATGGAGGGTGCGCAGGCACTTCTTCTTGCGGTAAGAAGAGATGACAACGGGAAGGAGTACATCGTCCCGAATCTTCCGGTCTACGTGAAGGACGTCTCCCTCGAGAATAATTCACTTACTCTTCTCAAAGCCGATCTTCTGGAGCTTTAGCTATGAAGATAACCGTACTTACGCTCTTTCCTGAAATGGTGGAGCCTTTTTTTACATCCTCGATAATGAAGAGGGCGGTGGAGAAGGGTATCATAAGTTACTCCGTCATCAACTTCCGCGACTATGCCCAGGGCCGTCATATGAAGGCCGACGACGAGCCTTTCGGGGGCGGAGCGGGGATGGTACTCATGCCCGCTCCTCTCTTCAGAGCCGCAGAGGATCTCCACATCAGTGGAAAGAGGGTTGTCTTTCCGACACCGTCGGGAAAGCTTTTTACCCAGAATTATGCACTTGACCTCTCGAAAGAGGAGGAACTTGTTTTCATCTGCGGGCACTACGAGGGCCTTGACCAGAGGGTGATCGACGCTTTTGTCACAGACGAGATATCGATCGGCGACTATGTTCTCTCCTCCGGTGAGACGGCCTCGCTTGTCATAATCGACGCACTCTACAGACTCATTGAGGGAGTAATTACCGAGGAGAGCCTCAAAGACGAGTCGTTCTCGTCCTCACTTCTTGAATATCCCCAGTACACGAGGCCTGAAGTATATTGCAATAAAAAGGTTCCTGATGTATTATTGTCAGGTCATCAACGCCATATTACCGAATGGCGGAGATACAAGGGGCTGGAAAAAACACTGCTCAACCGGCCTGATCTGCTCTCGCATGCCTCTCTCAGCATAAAGGAGCGACAAGATTTATTGAATATTTATAATAAAGAAGAGGAATGATATGGATATCATTAGAGCTATTGAAGCAAAGCAGATCAAAGAGAATGCTGAGAATTTCAGCGTTGGTGATACAGTAAAGGTATATTTCAAGATTGTCGAAGGAACGAACGAAAGAGTACAGGTCTTCGAGGGCATTGTCATCGCAAAGAACAACAGTGGTATCAGGAAGTCCTTCACAGTCAGAAAGATTTCATACGGCGTCGGCGTCGAGAGAATCTTCCCTATGCATTCACCGAGAATCGAGAAGGTGGAGGTTGTGAGAAGAGGCCGTGTCAGAAGGGCTAAGCTCTACTACCTCAGAGACAGAGTCGGCAAGGCTGCAAAGGTGCCGGAGCTTATCGTCGCAAAGAAGAACGCGTAAAAGAAGCCTTCATGACAGAATTCCTCCTGTGTATTTCAGGAGGATTTTTCATTAATTTCTCCAAAAAAGCTGTAACTTCTTTTTTTTCATAAATTCCCTTCACACAAAATACTCAAAATCCAACTGTAATAATTTCATTTTTTCTTCCTCGAAAAGTGAAAGTAGTGTAATAATTATAAAGAGGTAAGATCGGACCGGGCATAACCTCCCCTGGAGTCACCGGACGGTCCCTCCGCATGAGAAATGCGGTTTTTGAGTTAATTGTTCCGTTCATTCGGAAATAAGGAAGGCGACATGATGAGAAAAAAGAGTTTCGGAAAGCTGGCAGTCGTATTGGCGCTTGCAGCTTTGATGCTTTTTGGTCTTTGTGTATGCAGCAAAAAGGATACCTCGACCGGTACCACAACGACACAGGCTGCAACAACAACTGCACAGACGACTACTACAACACCGGCAAAGGAAGCTGAGACACCTGCAGTCGATACAAAGGTTGAAGAAAGCCCGGTAACGACAGAGAAGGTTGAAACCGCTGTAGAGACAGCACCTGTCGAGCAGGCGGCACCTGTCGAAGAGGCAGCACCTGTCGAAGAGGCAGCTCCAGTCGAGGCTCCGGCTGAGGATGAGGCAGTAAAGGTGGCCGATGACGGCACTATCAGCGGATCATACTCATACAGTGACTTCGCTTCTGCATCCTTTGTGATGGAAGGCAGCAAGGCGACGATCACATATCCGGCTCAGTACATTTACAAGGAAGATATCGACTCCTTCATGGCACTCTGCGTGGAGAAGTACCCCGAATATCTCGGCTCCGTATACTATGAGATCCCACAGGACGGAACTCTTGTGATCTATTATCCGGAAGAGTTCGTCGGCGGTCTCTATGAAAGACTCGGAGTTCTCGATTATCTGAACGGAATCATCACATCATACATCGACGCATATGTCGAATCTGTCATCAGCGAAGCAATTGCAGTCGAGACAGTTGTTGAAGACGAGGATTTAGTCTATTCCTACACTCTCGACTACAAGGGCGTAAAGTCTGAAATCATGGCTTACACAACATATGCAGTCGTTACAGTACCTGCAGGAATGACTGAAGATGACATCATGGCTGTAAAGGATATGCTCGTTGCTGAATACCCTGAGGAAGCATCTCTTATTACATATGCACTTGATGACGGCGCTCTTACTCTCATGTATCCCGAGCAGTCTCCCGAGTTCATAATCGCAGTCGTCAATGCTCTCAGAAATGAAGCAGTTGCACTCATCGACTCCCTCTCTTCTTCCTCAGAGCTTGAGGAGGTTCCGACAGAAGGCGGCCACGTCTATGCAGGAACACTCTCCTACAAGGGACTTTCGACAACTATCACAGTCGATAACACGATGGCTAGTCTTACTGTACCGGCTGGAATCGAGAAGGATGACATCGATGCAGTTGCATACATCGTAGCCGCTGCTTATCCGGAAGAGGCTTCTCTTGTGACATATTCATTCGAGAACGGCGTCCTTACTCTCTACTATCCCGAGCAGACAGACGAGTTCCTCCTTACATCCCTCGGCATGCTCAAGGAAGGCGGAATGTACCTCGTCGATCTCTACGGAGAGGTCGAGACGGCAGTTGCAGAGGCAGCAGATGCAGTCATCGAGACAGTCGTACAGGTTGCTGATGCAGTAGAAGCTGTTGTCGATA
>CAVACS010000039.1:0-7848 GCA_963587105.1 Anaerovoracaceae bacterium
AAAGAGAGAATTCATTCTTCTCCGTGACGGTGGTAACGTTCCGAATAAGGAGACGGGAAAAGATGAGCCGTTCGAAGGTCATATCTTTGATGAGGTTGTGTTTGATGACTCTGTAAAGGAATTTTTAAAGAAGAAGGAAGACCTTGCAAATTACTTTGATGAAAAAAGCAGGGAAGATATCTTCAACTACATCCCGCCACAGAAGAACAACCAGATATTCACGCCCCGCCAGGTAGTCAGGAACATGGTGGATATGCTTGAGAAGGAAAATCCCGGCTGTTTCGACGACCCGGATAAGAGTTTTGCCGACCTCTATATGAAGTCAGGTATGTACCTTGCTGAAATCGTCACCCGCCTCTACAGAAGCGGGAAGATGAAATCTCTCTACCCTGACAACAAGGAAAGGCTTAACCATATCTTCTCCAAGCAGGTCTACGGCTGTGCTCCTACTGAGATTATCTACAGAATATGTATCAGCTATCTTTTAGGTTTCAGTGATGATATCAGGATTGATAAACACAACATCAAGCTCTGCGACACATTAGAACTTGCAAAGAAGGGAAATCTCGAGGAAGAGCTTCTGAAGCTGTTTGACATATCCGATGCCGATACTGTTGAAAAGACACAAAAAGACAATGGAATGTGGAGATGCCCCAAGTGTGACAAGCTCAACGAAGGATACCGCACAAAATGTAAACGATGCGGCATGAGGAAATTTCTGTTGAAGTAAGCTTAAAGCTTATCCATGACACATCCATGCAAGCAAATATATAGTCCTACCCCGATAAGGATAGGACTATATCTTCTATCTAACCGGACAGTTCAACCGGCATTGACCTTACTGCTCTTGATCCAGCTGGCGATGGGTCCGACGCCGTTGATGACTGTGCCGCCTGCAACAAGAGTCGGAACGCTCTTTATGCCGTACTTCCGGGCAAGTGCCGGCTGCTCCTCGGCATCAACGAGAGTGTACGTAACACCTGCATTCTGAAGCTGTCTCTTCGCGTTGGGACAGTTGGGACATGTCTTCGTCGTGAAGAGGAGAACCTCGTCATTCTTTTCACAGGAAGCAGTCTCCTCAGCACCTTTTTTCTTAGGGTGTCTGAGCTTCGATGCCGGTATATCATACTCGCGGCGCTCCTTGAACTCTTCGCTCTTTCCTACGTTCCAGTTCTGCACCGGGCGGTAATATCCTGTAATACGGGAGTAGATCTCGGTCTTTCTTCCGCATACCGGACACTTGTAGACTTCGCCTGCAAGGTAGCCGTGCTCCTGGCAGATGGAGTATGTCGGAGAGAGCGTGTAGTACGGAAGCTCGTAGTTCTCCGCAATCTTCTTCACAAGCGTCGCCGCAGCCTTCCAGTCGGGAAGCTTCTCTCCGAGGAATGTATGGAATACAGTTCCGGATGTATAGAGAGTCTGGAGCCTGTCCTGGATGTCGAGCGCTTCGAAGACGTCGTCGGTGAACGAGACGGGAAGATGGGAAGAGTTCGTATAGTACGGGCTCCTGTCATCCGAGGATGCCGTGATTATGTCCGGGAACTGCTCTACATCGTGCTTGGCAAAGCGGTAGGATGTGCTCTCTGCCGGAGTTGCCTCGAGGTTGTAGAGGTCGCCGTACTGCTCCTGGTAGTCGGAGAGTCTCTCCCTCATGTGGTTGAGACATTCTATAGCAAACTCCTGTCCCCTCTCGTCTGCGATATTGCACCTCAGCCAGGAGGCATTGAGGCAGGCTTCGTTCATGCCGACAAGACCGATAGTCGAGAAGTGGTTGTCGAATGTGCCGAGGTATCTCTTGGTGTATGGATAGAGGCCCTCGTCGAGGAACTTCGTGATCACCGTTCTCTTGACCTTGAGAGAGCGTGCTGCAACATCCATGAGGTGATCAAGCTTCTTGTAGAAGTCTTCCTTGTCCTTCGAATTGTATGCAAGCCTCGGCATATTGAGTGTGACGACTCCGATCGAGCCTGTGGACTCACCGCTTCCGAAGAAGCCTCCCGTCTTCTTCCTGAGCTCTCTGAGGTCGAGGCGTAAGCGGCAGCACATGCTTCTGACGTCACTGGGCTGCATATCGGAGTTGATGTAGTTCGAGAAATACGGAGTGCCGTACTTTGCCGTCATCGTGAAGAGAAGCTTGTTGTTCTCGCTCTCCGACCAGTCGAAGTCCTTTGTTATCGAGTATGTCGGGATCGGGTACTGGAATCCCCTGCCCTCGCTGTCGCCGTCGATCATGACCTCGATGAAGGCACGGTTGACCATATCGATCTCCTTCTGACAGTCACCGTATGTGAAGTCCATCTCCTTACCGCCGACTATGGCAGGCATGTTCTTCATGTCCTCGGGGCAGACCCAGTCGAGCGTGATGTTCGAGAACGGAGCCTGTGTTCCCCACCTCGAGGGAGTATTGACACCGTATACAAAGCTCTCGATGCACTTCTTCGTTGCGTCGAACGAGAGATTGTCCGTTCTTACGAAGGGCGCAAGGTATGTGTCGAAGGACGAGAAGGCCTGAGCGCCCGCCCATTCGTTCTGTAATATTCCGAGGAAGTTGACCATCTGGTTACAGAGCGTCGCAAGATGCTTTGCAGGAGATGAGGAGATCTTTCCGGGAAGCCCTCCCAGTCCCTCCTGGATGAGCTGCTTGATCGACCAGCCTGCACAGTAGCCTGTGAGCATGCTCAGGTCATGGAGGTGGAAATCGCAGTTGCGGTGTGCCGATGCAATCTCCTCGTCATAGATCTCGCTCAGCCAGTAGTTGGCTGTGATAGCTCCGCTGTTGGAGAGAATGAGTCCGCCGACGGAGTATGTGACCGTGCTGTTCTCCTTGACTCTCCAGTCATTGAGCCTCAGATAGTTGTCGACGACGCTCTTGTAGTCGAGTGTCGCACTCTTCATGTTTCTGATTCTCTCCCTCTGCTTTCTGTAGAGGATATAGGACTTGGCAACATCCTCATAGCCTGCCTGGGAGAGCACTCTCTCCACAGAGTCCTGGATGTCTTCGACGCTCACCTTTCCGTCAGTGACCTTCGACTGAAAGTCGGCTGTCACCTTGAGTGCGATGAAGTCGACGACATTCTCGTCGTACTCCTTCTTTATGGACTCGAAGGCCTTCTCTATTGCAAGAGAGATCTTCTTTATATCGAACTGAACTTCCTTACCGTCACGCTTAACAACATGATACATCTGTATTTCTCCTTAGGTAGGGGAAAAGGTATCACAGGTTTTTCCTCTTTGCAAGTGCTTATATACTGTATAAAGTGGTGTCAATATGACAGCTACACCATATGTAGCGTAATCACCTGTCGCGTATTGATACGCATTCTATATAACTCTTTAGTATTTCCTTGTAGTTTTCAAGGTCGGAGAGCGGCGGTGTGGTAAAACCGTCCGAAATGGTATCTTCCGACGGGACAAAGGATTGCAGGAAGTACCTTTTTGCACCCTTTATTGTTTCACCGATTTTTTCAAAATTTTTTCTGTGGTGTAGTTCATTCACGACCGTCGTGCGGAATTCGTAGTCGACCGCGCCCGAAAGCAGAAAGTCGATGCTCTCCTTTATACGGGAGGTATCTGTATCGACACCGGAGAGGAGAGAGTATTCGTCGAGGCTCGTCTTTATGTCCATCGCAACATAGTCCACGCATCCGCTTTCGACGGCAGCCTTCAATACGGACGGCAGATAGCCGTTGGTGTCGAGCTTCACAGAGTAGCCGATCTCCTTGATCCGAGCTAGGAACGGTATGAGGTCGGCGTTGATGGTCGGCTCCCCTCCCGTGACGACGACGCCATCGAGCATCATACGCCTCTTAGTGAGAAACGAGAACACCTCGTCCTCCGCTATTACAGGTTCCCCTGCGGGATTGAGTACGAGGCTTCCGTTCTGACAGAAGGGACAGCGGAAATTGCATGCACCCGTAAAGAGGATGCATGCACAACGAGCCGGATAATCGACAAGCGTGAGCTTCTGTATTCCGTGTATGATCATTTCTTCTTCCTGTTCCTGCGCTCTTCGTCACGCTGGGCCGAGAGACGGAA
This sequence comes from Anaerovoracaceae bacterium, assembly GCA_963587105.1. Taxonomy (GTDB): domain Bacteria; phylum Spirochaetota; class Spirochaetia; order Sphaerochaetales; family Sphaerochaetaceae; genus Ornithospirochaeta. Next base: position 4,036 of record CAVACS010000039.1, read on the forward strand.
GAAATCTGCCATTGTTCCCCCGTCGCTGTGAGAGGATGATGAGTAAGAGTAAGAAGAGGATGTATTTCTTTCCCCCTTTTCCTTCCCGGAAGCGCGGTACTTCTTCTTGCTCTCCCTCACAACCTCGATTTTAGTCTCGTAGACAGCAGGAGTGGCGACCTTGACGGCGCTCTTCTTTATGACGACCTTCACCTTGCCGCCTTCCGTCGTCACCGTCTTCTTCGCCGCATGTGACGCATTTGCTGTCAGCTTCGTCCTTACAAGACGCTCCTCATACTGGCATGAGAGCGTCTGACAGATGTAGTGTATGCTGCCGTCTCCGTCCTGGGCCTTCATCATATCCCGTCCGCAGTAGGGACACTTCTTCGTGTCCTGGAACTTCGGCTCGAATACAAGGGTGGACTTCTCGACAGAGGAGACGAGATCGGATGCCATCTTCTTTATATCCTTTATAAAGAGTGCGGGATCCTCCTTGCCCTTGCTGATCCTTTCGAGTCTCCCCTCCCATACTCCTGTAAGTTCGGGACTTCTCAGTGTCTCGGGTGCCAGCCTGACGACCTCCCTTCCCTTCGCCGTCGGCACAAAGTACTTCCCGTTTCTTTCGACGTAGCGGTTCTGTACGAGCTTCTCGATTATGTCGGCACGGGTTGCCGGGGTACCGAGTCCGGATGTAAGATTTGCCTTGAGAGAGGTATCCTCGACAAAGCGTCCTGCGTGTTCCATGGCACTCAGAAGCGTTGCATCCGTGTATCTCTCGGGGGGCGTCGTACTGCTCTTCTTCACCTTTATGGATATTATCTCTACTTCGTCGCCTTCCCTGAGAGTCCTTATGAGAGTTGTATCGTCATCTGTCTCGACAGGAATTATGGCCGACTTGAAGGATACGCTCTGGGAGACGCTTCTGAAGCCTTTTCTGACGGGCGAAGTGAAGCGCGAGATGAATGTCTTTCCCTCCACATCGAGCTTCAGAGTCGTCGTCTCGTATGTATAGTCCTCTCCCAGTACCTCGAGGAACCTCAGGGCAATGAGACGCCAGATCTTCTTCTCGTTCTCGCTGAGAGCCTCCGTCTTCACCCTCTCTTCGGTGGGAAGAAGTGCATGGTGGTCGCTCACAAGGGAGGCATTGACGAATCTGGGGTTGTCCTCTCTGAAGCCGTTTTTGAGGTATTCCTCTGCCACGAACGAGAATTCGGTGGGAAGAAGCGCCCTTATCCTCTCCCTCAGTGTCGGGATTATATCGGGGGTGATGCACCTGCTGTCGGTACGCGGGTAGGTTGCTATCTTATGTACTTCATAGAGTCTCTGGAGTGTGTCGAGAGTCTCCTTTGCAGAAAAGCCGTAGGCGATGTTCGCATCCTTCTGCAGCTCTGTAAGGTCATATGCAAGGGGGACCTCCTCTCTCTTCTCCTCCTTTGTGATCGATACGATTCTGCCCTTCTTACCCTTCCACGTCTCCATCTCGGAAGCAAGGCTCTCGTCCTGGAACCTCACAGAGTTCTCCTCGGGGTAATAGGAAGCGCTGAAGAGACCGAAGGAGGCACGTGCAGAATAGTAGAATGCGCCGAGGAAGGCCTCTATCTCGTCCTCGCGCTCTGTCATGAGAGCAAGGGTCGGAGTCTGCACCCTGCCTGCGCTGAGCTTTGCATCGTAGTAGCATGTGAGAGCACGCGTGACATTCATACCGACATACCAGTCGGCCTGGGCCCTGCACTCGGCTGCGCGGTAGAGGTTGTCGTACTCCGAGGAGGGTCTGAGATCGGCAAAACCTTCCTTTATGGCCTTCTCCGTCTGGGAGGATATCCAGAGCCTCTCGCACTTTCCCGTGTACCGGGCAGCCTTCAGAATCCACCTTGCGACAAGCTCGCCTTCCCTTCCGGCATCGGTTGCTATGACGACGGATGATATGTCATCCCGTCCGAGAAGCCTTTCGATGACAGAGTATTGATCCTTTGTCTCCTCGATGACCTCCTCTTCGAGGTTCTCGGGAAGCATCGGGAGATCCCTCAGGCTCCAGCGCTTATAGCTTTCGCTGTAGTGCTGGGGCTCGGCGAGCTCCACAAGATGTCCCAGTGCCCATGTGACGACCCATTGAGGCCCTTCTGTATATCCTGTGCACTTCAGAGTGCATCCGAGATTCTTTGCTATTTCCCTGCCGACTGACGGCTTTTCTGCAATGACGAGTTTTTTCATACCCCGATATTCTACACAAAGACCACCCAAAAGAAAATACAATCCGGTTGACCCGAGAGAGTCCCGGGAATATACTCTAGGTAATCTTTCTTTAAGGAGAAAAACTATGGCTTATAAGATTACTGATTCATGTGTCGCTTGTGGAACATGTGCCGGCGAATGCCCGGTATCTGCTATCTCCGAAGGCGATCCGATCTACTCAATCGACGAAGAAGCATGCCTCAGCTGCGGTACATGTGCATCTGTCTGTCCACAGGGCGCAATCGTCGAAGACTAAGTTTTATAAACTTAATCGTGCTGTCCGGAAACGGGCAGTTTTTTTCTGTCCTTTTGTGCTATAATACCTTTGTATGGCATACGACGAACTGACTCAGATACTGACGGTATCTCAATGCAACGCACTTATAAAACAGTCACTCGACGAGATGTTTCCCCAGATCATCGTAAAGGGTGAGATAAGCGGCACATCCTTCCGCCCCAACGCAAGCGGGCACTACTACTTCGATCTCAAGGACAGCGGAGCCTCCCTTCCCTGTGCCGTCTTCCGCTTCAACAGCCGCGGTCTCGAGAAGTTTTCAGTGGGAGACCTTGTCGTAGCAACAGGTCATATCTCGATATATGAAAAGACGGGGAAGCTGAGCTTCATAATCTCCAGAATGGTCAGGGAGGGAGACGGAGAGCTCCAGGCTCTTATAGAGAAGAGAAAGCTCTACTACCAGAATCTGGGGTGGTTCGACCCGCAGAACAAGCCCCCTCTCCCGATGGCGATAAAAAAGGTCGGTGTCGTCACAAGTGCAACCGGAGCCGTCATCCACGACATTCTGGACGTCACACGAAGAAGAGCCCCGTCTCTCGACATAATCCTCTTTCCATGTGCAGTACAGGGGAAGGGAGCCGAGGAGACAATCGCAAGCAGAATACGGCAGGCAAACAACTTCTCCTCATGCGATGTTCTCATAGTCGCCCGCGGCGGCGGCAGCCGGGAGGATCTCATGCCCTACAACGAGGACGCAGTCATAGTCGCGATACACGAATCGAAGATTCCCGTAATCTCGGCGGTGGGACACGAGAGCGACTGGTCGCTTTCGGACTACGTGGCTACTCTGAGGGCGGGAACACCGTCTATAGCCGCAGAGCTCGTCACGAAGGATATACTGGAGAGGCGTAACTCATTTTCCTCCATCCGTAATACTATGAACCTCGTGATGGAGAACAGGATATCCCGTACACGGAGTCTAATTCCCGACAGAGCAGTCATAGAGTCTTTTATGAAGGCGAAGTTCGAGATGGCGAGAGGTATCGTCCCGTCCGCATCGGCGATGAAGATGATTCTTTCGAACAAGTTCCAGAACGCCGAAGTGCGCTTCTCGTTCGGAGAGGATGCACTGAGAGCTTCAATGGATGAGAAGATCCGTGACGAGAAAAGGGCGCTCGAGCTTCTCTCGTCTTCGCTGGAGCTGACACTGCCGCACATTGTGGACAGTGGTCGCAGGGTCATCGAAGACTACAGAAAGACGGCTTCCCTTCTTCTGAAATCCAGCATCACATACTACTCTGAAAAGGTGAAGAGCGGAAAGAAGGAGATCGACGCCCTCAGTCCCCTATCGGTACTCAGCCGCGGCT
>CAVACS010000039.1:7858-18766 GCA_963587105.1 Anaerovoracaceae bacterium
GAAAGACAATAACAAAAGCTTCTCTCGTCCGTAAGGATGACGAGATAAGAATAAGAATGCAGGACGGCACGTTTGAGGCCGCAGTAAAGGAGACGATATGAGCTTTGAAGAAGATCTCAAAAGAATGGAAGAAATCACCGCGCTCTTGAAGAATCCGGAGACAGGACTCGAGAGAAGCGTGGAGCTTTACGAGGAAGGGAGTGCACTCGCGTCAAAACTCAGCAAGACCCTCGACAAGATCCAGCGCAGGATCGAGAAGGTGACGAGCACGGACGAGAATGAACTCGAGACAGTCCCGCTCAATGATGACGGAGAAGAGAAAGAGAAAGAGGACGAAATCCCCTTCTGAGGAAAAGAAAAGAAGCGTAGAAAGAGTTACTGCCTTCATTCATTTCTCTTCTGTCCCCCTTCCCGGGGGACGATTTCATACCTCTATGGTGAGAATCTTTCCCTTATACGGGAAGGTGATTCTGACAGCCTCGAGAAGAAGCTTGTCGTTCTCCATGCCGCCGTACCTGTCGTCGCCGATAATGGGATGTCCGCTCCATGCAAGGTGGCACCTTATCTGATGGCGGAAACCCCTTCTGATTACACATTCGAATACGCCCTGATCGGAGGTTCTCATCACCTCTGTCGTATACAAAGCGCCCGAGATATGACGGCTTTTCGAGAGAACAGGACGAACCGATGCACCCTTCCCGCCGTAGGGGCGGAAGTATGATCTTATTTCCATCTCTCTTCCGCTGAAGGTATATGGAAAGTCCTCGAAGCCGGGCAGTGCGGTCTCTCTCTCCGTCGTCGATGCAAGATAGTGCTTCTCGATTTCATCTCTCTTCTGCGCTTCTATGAGCTCTCTGTATGCCTCGTCGCTGCGGGCACAGAGCACGATACCCGATGTCGCTGTGTCAAGGCGGTGTATGATGCCGCCCTCCCATTCGTTCATGCCGTGAACGGCAGAGACCTCGGGATAAGAAGCGGCGATTCTTTTATAGAGAGAATCCCCCTCGGGATTTCTCTTGAGGGGGACTGTCGGAAGACCTTTCTCCTTGTATACGGCGATAAGGTCGCTGTTGAGGAATATGACCTCAGTCTTTCTTTCTTGCATAGAGTCTGATGAGATACATGAGGATGTTTACAAAGTCGAGGTAGAGCTCGAGGGCACCCAGAAGCGATATCTTATTGAGCTCGCTTTCAGTCATCATGCTGCCGTAGCTGTTGTTCATCTCAGTGATCTTCTTCGTGTCCCATGCTGTAAGGAGCGTGAAGATGAGGACGCCGATGATGCTGATCATGAAGTCGACGCCGTCGGAATGGAGGAACATGTTGATAGCCGAGACGATGATGAGACCGATGAGGGCCATCATGAGCCAGCCGCCCCATCCCTTGATGGATCTCTTTGTAAATGCTCCGTAGAGAGAAGCAAGAACGAATACTACAGCTGTAGTTCCGAATGCGAGAGGAACGACGTTCGATCCCGAGTATACATATACCACACTCGAGAGCATGATGCCGTTGATAGCCGAATAGCCGTAGAAGAGGCCGAATGCAGCCCCCTGGCTCAGGCGCTCGACACGTCCCGAGAGTATGAGGACGAATGCAAGTTCAGCAATTACAAGTGCAATGAGGAGTACCGGGTTTCCGAGAAAGGTCGCTATAAGCTTCTCCGACGAAGCTACAAGATATGCCACGGCACCTGTGAGAACGAGAGCCGATGCCATCCACAGATAGACCTTCTTAAGGAATACATATTCTCTGCTTGCTGCAGATGAAAGAATCGTATTGTTTTCTGCCATAATATTTCAATTCTCCTTGGCTTTTGCCATTAAGATAACTTTATTCAGCCTGAAAGGCCAACCTTCTGAAGAAAATTCTTCAAATCTCCATCAGTTTTTAAAAGAATGAACAGGAGAGGGCACCCTTCCGCCCCTCTTTATGAAGTCGGCGCAGGAATACGGGTTCACCTTCATGACGGGGGCGCTGCCTAAAAGCCCTCCGAATTCGGCCTTGTCCCCCACATCCTTCCCGATGACCGGAATGACTCTCACGGCCGTCGTCTTCTGGTTTATCATACCGATCGCCATCTCGTCTGCTATGATGCCGCTTATCGTCTCCGCGCTCGTCGAGCCGGGAACGGCTATCATATCAAGTCCGACGGAGCAGACGCATGTCATAGCCTCGAGCTTCTCGAGGGTGAGTGCGCCCTTTTCGACAGCCTCTATCATTCCATGGTCCTCGCTGACCGGGATGAATGCTCCCGAGAGTCCTCCGACATAGCTCGAGGCCATTATTCCGCCCTTCTTCACCTGGTCGTTGAGAAGTGCCAGGGCGAGAGTCGTCCCCGGTGCTCCCACACTCTCGAGGCCCATGCTCTCGAGTATCTCGGCTATCGAGTCGCCGACAGCGGGAGTCGGGGCAAGTGAAAGGTCGACTATGCCGTAGGGAACAGAGAGTCTTCTTGATGCCTCCATTGCCACAAGCTGACCGAGCCTGGTGACCTTGAATGCAGTCTTCTTTATAGTATCGGAAAGAGTTCCGAAATCCTTTCCCTTCACACTCTGGAGTGCGTGGTTGATGACACCCGGTCCCGACACACCGACGTTTATCACGGCATCGGCTTCAGTGACGCCGTGGAAGGCACCTGCCATGAAGGGATTGTCATCGGGTGCGTTGCAGAAGACAACGAGCTTGGCACATCCTATGCTGTCGCTCTCCTTCGTCCTCTCGGCCGTCTTCTTCACGATCTCACCCATCAGAGCCACCGCATCCATGTTGATTCCGGTCTTCGTTGACGCAAGGTTGACAGATGCACATACATGCTCTGTGACGGAGAGGGCCTCGGGAATCGAGAGAATCAGCATCTCCTCGGCCTTTGTCATTCCCTTCGCAGGAAGTGCCGAGTAGCCTCCGAGGAAGTTCACACCGACGCTTCCGGCAGCCCTGTCGAGGGTCTTTGCTATCTCGACGAAGTCTGACGGCGTTCTGCACGCCGAAGCGCCGACAAGAGCAATCGGCGTGACGGAGATACGCTTGTTCACAATCGGAATTGCATATTCGCGCTCTATATCCTTTCCCACCCGGACAAGGTCAGAAGCGAGCGAGGTTATCTTTCTGTAGATATTATCGCAGAGCACGGGAAGAGTGTCGCTTATGCAGTCGAGGAGGGAGATTCCCATCGTGATCGTCCTCACGTCGAGGTTCTCCTTCTCTATCATCGTATTGGTTTCGATTACTTCGTTGATGTTTATCATATTCTCTGCATGCTCTCGAAGATCTCTTCTCTCTGAAGCTTGATGATCACACCTATATCACAGCCGAGCTTCTCGAGCTCGCCGGAGAGCACAGAATAGTCCCTGTCGGCCCCGGATGTGTCTACTATCATCATCATGTTGAAGAACCCCTGTACGATCGACTGCGTTATATCCTCGATATTGACGTTAGCCCTGTAGAGGTACGCCGTCACCCTTGCGATTATTCCCACCTGGTCCTTCCCGACCACCGTTATTATGGATTTGCTCTTTGACATCTTCATCCTCAATGGCAGTGTATCCCATGATAGAGTCAGAATTCAACATGAGAGATATCAATTGTATCTTTCATCCCCATCCGATTCGGTTATAATGACTCCATGAAAAAGACACTGAAGAACATTCTGAAGGCTCTGCTTCTCATCGCCGCCGCACTTATCGTCGTCGCACTCATATATGCGCTTTACGTCGTACTCACTTACTCGAGAATAGAAGATGAGACAGAACTAATGGTCAGGAACAACACATCTCTCACGCTGAGGGACAACAAGGAATACTCCATCGTCACCTACAACGTCGGCTTCGGAGCATATTCTCCTTCCTACTCCTTCTTCATGGACACATCCACATGGAAGAACGGGAACGTCACGACGGGAATATACGGAAAGGGACTCAGCATCTCCGATGTCGAGAACAATACAAAGGGAAGTGCATCTGTATTGAAGGCCCTCGATGCCGACTTTGTTCTTCTGCAGGAGGTCGACACGCCATCGACGCGCTCCTACGGTGTCGATATGAAGAGCTACTATGAGGCGACATTCCCCGAAATGTGCTCCACCTTCGCCGTCAACTTCCACTCCTCCTGGCTCAATCTTCCCCTTCTCGATCCGCACGGAATCGCGAATGCAGGTCTGCTGACACTCTCCTACTACAGATGCAGTGAAGCCGAAAGGATAAGCTATCCCGTATCAGAGAGTATCACAAAGGTTGCCGACCTCGACCGCTGCTTCTCCCTCCAGCGCTACAGCGTCAGAAACGGCAGGGAGCTTGTCGTCATCAACAGCCACATGTCGGCATATGACGAAGGCGGGATCATAAGAACACAGCAGCTCGAGATGCTCATCGCCTATATGGAGAACGAATATGAAAAGGGTAACTACGTCATCGTCGGAGGCGACTTCAACCACGCTCTCGGAGAGGAATATGTCTCGGCATTCCCGAGCGAGATGGTAAAGCCGGAATGGGTCAACATCCTCAACGACGAGGATCTCCCCTCCTCCTTCAGAATCGTCAAGCCCTCGACGGGATTCAAGACGGCGACATGCCGCACTGCCGACATTCCGTACACGAAGGGTGTCAGCTACGAGACAGTAGTCGACGGATTTCTTGTCAGTGACAACATAGAGGCTGTAAGCGAGGTAATCGACACAGGCTATGCATACTCGGACCACCAGCCTGTACTTATGAAATTCAAGCTCCTCTAGAAAAAGAGATTCCCCTTCCGGCGACAACGGAAGGGGAATTAAAAGAGAGGAAACATAATCCCCTCTTCGACAATCTTGACCGGAGAAGGGATTTAATAGAAGAGAGAGGGAGGCAAAATCCACAATAGGTCACACTTCTCTCACATTATCTCTACAAACTTCGCAGATTATACTTATCTATAGTTCCCTGTGAATTATTCTAAAAACAACAAACCCTGAGTGCGGACAATTGTTCTGCATTATTTAACAAGCACTTATATTTATTGAAATTATTGCAGCCAACCTATTGCATTTTAACGGTAATATTGTCTATAATGTTGTTAGTATTTAAAACATTATAACAACGAGGTTGACATGACTATAGGCTATGACATAAAGAACGGAATCAAGTATGCAAAGATATGCTCGGGGAAGAGAGAAAACGGCAAAGTTCGTTCAATTCAGACACCGCTCGGGCGAGTCATTGACGAGGAGAAGCATATCTACCACAACAGGAAAAGAGGATACTTCTCCTATGATGTCACTACAGATACATACAGCAGCGTGGATGCCTCGCTGTTTCCTGAAATAAAGAGGAAGAACAGAAAGGAAAAGCTTATCATTGATTTCGGAGATGCCTGGTTTATTGACAAGTTTATCAAAGACATAAATCTCTATGATTCGATAGGTGCTCTAGGGTACGGTAACTCCGATTCCGTAAGGGCGATGGTTGCATTCTATGTACTATCTACTATGGCCAACTGTTATGCCGGCGAATGGTTGGAAGGAAGCTATGCCAGACTTCTTTACCCCAATGCCAATCTCTCATCTCAAAGGATAAGCGATCTTCTGGAAGCTGTTGGAGACGAGCAGTCTTACAGGGATTTCTTTGCCACCTACTTCAATGATGTAGTACAGAAGAATAAGGACGGAGAGGATGTTCTGATAGACTCTACCGGATTACCTAACAATATTCATTTTCCTCTTACTGCAATCAGCAATCATAACGGAAAGATTTCGAACGAGGTGAGATTGATTTACGTTGTACAGAGAGAAACAAATCTCCCGATATATTTCCGTTATATTCCCGGAAATGTAGTCGATGTGAGCACACTCACCAGGACTATAAAAGAGTTAAAAGCTTGTAATATAGATACTAAGTTCGCCATACTCGATGCAGGATACCTCACTGACGAGAACACAATTGAGCTTTATAAAGAGAAAATCTCATTTCTCTCAAGACTTTCTGAAAAGACAAAGCTCTATAATGAACTTGTAAAGGAATGTCTACCTGAACTGGAGAGAAAAGAGAACCTTGTCAAATATAACGGAAGGTGTGTCTACCTTGTGCAGAAGAGAGTCCTTCTTGCTCCGAACGGCAAGAGCAGAATACTCGGAGATGACGAGAAGCCGTCCCCGGAGGAAGGCAACATAGCTTATGCTTATGTTGGTAGAGACCTTGTTATGCAGAGTCTCGAGACTTCAAAGGCATGTGAGAGAGCACTTGAAAAAGGAGGCTCTGCAGAGGACATCCACGACATCAGGATGAACGGTGGCCTCTTTGTCATCTACTCTTCGCGTCCGTTAAAGAAGGAGAAAGTCCTTAGTAAATACTACACAAGACAACAGATTGAACAGGTCTTTGACCTGTGTAAGAACAACACAAAGATGCTGCCTTTACGCACTCAGACAGAGGAGACTTTCAGAGGACATTTGATACTTGCCTTCATTGCTTCAGTCATAGTCAAGGTGCTTCAGGAGAAGCTTAAGGACACGACAATGACACCGGAAGGTGTGCTATTCACTCTCCGCAATCAGAAGTGTAAAGTTTATGATGACAAAGTCATTACAGCCGAGTTTGTGAAGAAGTCAAACGATGTACTGAAATTCTTCAAGCTCAAGTGTCCTGTCGAAATACCAATTATGGGCAGATGTTGTTAGAAAAACTCACAGGGAACTATAGCTTATCGTATCTGCCGTACTTTCCGTACCTGCCGTAACCCGAGCCCTTCGTTCTGACGCCGTTGAGTACAACTCCCAGAGTCTTGCCGCCGACCCGTTCAACGGCCTTGAGCGTGTCGCGGAGCATGAACTTCGTTGTGACATCGGCCTTGACGACAATGACATAGCCGTCTATATGAGGCGCGAGCACCAGCACATCCGATACGATTCCGATGGGAGCACCGTCAATTATTATGTAGTCGTAGTGTTCCTTCGCCTTCTCGAGAAATGCTGTCATCCTCTCGCTGTTTAAAAGCTCCGAGGGGTTGGGAGGTCTCTTTCCCGCGACAATCATATCGAGGTTCCCGCTGCCGCCGAGATGCTGGACGAATGATCTAAAGGAAATCTCGTCAACTTCTCCCGACGCCAGAAGTGAAGCAAGCCCCGGTGTCTTCTTCAGTCCCAGATCCTGGGCAACATGGCTTGCCCTCATGTCGGCATCTATATAGAGCACCTTCATGCTTGAAGCTGCGATGTCGAGTGCAAGGTTGACAGACGTACTCGATTTACCCTCATGGGCAATCGAGGAAGTAACACAGATGATCTTGCATCCCGAGTGGGGACATACGAACTGGAGGTTGGCCCTCAGTGTCTTATATGCTTCGACGACACCGAAGGGAGACTTCGAGTCGACGATATTAAGTCTTTCCTGGATTTTCTTCTCTGCCATCTCCTACTCCTCCTCTTCCCAGTCGTCATCATCGTCGTCAGAGCTCCCGGCCGGTTCACTTTCTGTCCCTGCTTCTTCGCTCTTCTGCATCTTCTGAAGAGCTCCCGCTTCCTTCTCGCCTCTGAATGAGGGGATGACACCGATGATCGGAGTATCCTTGAACTCCTCGGTTATATCATCCTCGCTGTGGATACGGGTATCGAGAAGGGAGAATACGACGATGATTGCACATATGAAGACAAAGCCTAAGAGTCCCCCGAGCGCCGTATTCTTGACGATGCTTGGAGAAGAGGGCTTCGTCGGGAGTGTTGCCGTGTCGATTATCTCCACAGCTCCCGCCTTGACAACACGGATGATCTCATCGGGGAGGAAGTAGAGAATGGCGTCGTTGATGAACTTCGCGACATAACGGTCTTTCGCAGTCACGGTTATCTGGAACGACTCTGTGTTGTTTATACTGGATGCCGAAATCATCTTCTTGATCCTCTCGGGAGTGTACTCATCAGAGCCGAGGTATTCGAAGCCTTCCTGCCCTTGGTACTCCGTAATCATACTGCACACCTGGTCAAGGACGGAGTTCGATTCCAGTATGACTATATATGTATTAACGAGAATCTTCGATGTCGAGATATCTGACGAGGAGACCTGCCCCGTCGTACTTTTTTCTGTGGAGTTGAATACATATAGCTTACTCACCGACTCATATTCGGGAGAGACGAAATACTTTGTATATCCGAACGCGATGAGCGCGAAGAGAACTGTCACCAGAATTATAAGCCAGAGCTTTCTGATCAAGACCAGAGCCAGCTTCACAAGATCTATTTCCTGCGGTTGTCTGTTATCCATCCAAGCATGATCCCCTTTCCAAAACTAGTCCTAATTCTATTATCGAGGGGTATGCTCTGTCTACAGCAAAAACTTTGGAAAAGCTATTGACGAACGGAATTGAAAACGTTTATTGTCTTTCTGTTGCGGCAAGGTAGCTCAGTTGGTAGAGCAACCGGCTCATATCCGGTCGGTCACAGGTCCGAGTCCTGTCCTTGCTATTCATCCGATTCATCCCGAGTCGGATTTTTTTGTCCCGCTTTCCTACATTATCCCCGTAATTCCTTACCATATGTCAAAAATAATGATGCAAAAGCAGTAAAAATGAAAAATAACCCTTTATTATTTCCGTTCATCTGATATTATTGTTGGAAAAAAAGTGTTATCAGCAACAGTAATTTCGCTGACAGCAGAGGACTTATAAAGTGAAGAAGAATCTGTCAATCAAAGAGTACGTTTATGTGGCAAGCATGCTGTTCGGCCTCTTCTTCGGTGCCGGCAACCTCATATTCCCCGTTCACATGGGCCAGGAGGCGGGTTCTGCCTTTCTTCCTGCGACGCTGGGCTTCCTCGTAACAGGTGTGGGCCTTCCGCTTCTGGGAGTTGCAGCACTGGGTATGAGCAGATCAACCGGGCTCTATGACCTCTCGAGCAAGGTCAATCCCGTATTCGCCATCTTCTTCACCTGCGCCCTCTATCTCTCGATAGGACCCTGTTTCGCAATCCCGAGATGCGCCACCACATCATTCACTGTCGGCATAGAGCACATACTCCCCGACGGGGCGAACGGACAGCTTTTCCTTCTCCTCTTCTCCTCGCTCTTCTTCATCGCGGCTCTTCTCTTCTCCCTGTACCCTGGTAAGATCCTCACATGGGTGGGAAAGATTCTCAATCCTGCATTCCTTATCTTCCTCTTCATCCTCGTGATTGTCGCACTCCTCAATCCCTCCTCGTCCGTGAGTGAGGTCGAAGCTGCCGAAAGCTACCAGACGAGTCCCTTCTTCAAGGGCTTCATCGAGGGCTACAACACGATGGATGCACTTGCATCCCTTGCATTCGGAATCATCGTCGTCGATGTCATCAAGAGCCTCGGCGTCGAGAAGGAGGGAGACGTTGCAAAGAACACAGTGCTCGCAGGAGTCTTAAGCTGCCTTCTCATGGCCCTCATCTACTTCCTGACGACACTCGTCGGCGTTCAGTCGAGGGGACTCTTTACCGTGAGCGCCAACGGGGGTATCGCACTGGCAGAGATAGCACACCACTACCTCGGCTATGGAGGCTTCTATATCCTCGCAGTCACAGTGACGCTGGCATGCCTCAAGACAAGCGTGGGTCTCATCACATCATGCTCCGAGACCTTCGCCGCACTCTTCAAGAAGGGTCCGAGCTATAAGGCATGGGTCTTCATCTTCACAGCATTCTCTTTCCTCATATCGAATATAGGACTGAGCAACATCATCTCGATAAGCCTTCCCGTCCTCATGTTCCTCTACCCGTTTGCTATCACACTGCCCGTTCTCGCACTCTGCGGCCGTCTTTTCGATAATGACAGGGCTCTCTACAACGCCGTCATATCATTCACGACAGTGGGCTCTCTCTACGACGCACTTGCGTCTCTTCCTTCCTCCGTGCAGTCGCTTCCTGTCATCAGAGACATCATAGCGCTCCTCGGAAACCTTCCCTTCTCATCCCTGGGACTGGGCTGGATATGTCCCGCCCTTCTCGGCCTTGCAGTCGGAATCGTTTTGCATATAATCCGGAAAAGGAAAGTGACGGCATGAGAGAAGACGGGAGCATGAAGCTCCCGTTATCTTTCAATGCGCCCTGAAATCAAAAAAGGAAGAAGAGAGCCTCAGTCGAGAAAGCCTTCGAACATCTCACCGCGTTCGCAGCAGCGGCAGAATATTCCGCTCGGAATATGGGATTTGACATACTCCTTCAGTTTCTTTATATCGTTGTTGTTCTCGCTCACATGTATGAAGCAGACCTCGTCGCCGAATGAGGAGACAGAGAGAGCAAAATCGACGGCGTCCTTGTTCGAGAGGTGTCCGTAGGGTCCCCTCACCCTCTCCTTCAGCCACTCGGGATACGGCCCCGTAAGGAGCATGTCGTCGTCGTAGTTGGACTCTATGAACTTCACGCGGCTCTCTCTGGCATAGTCATAGGCCTCCCGGGGGACAGAGCCTGTATCTGTCATGAGGAATATGGAATCAGAACCGGATTGGATATAAAAGCCGGAGGATCCCGGTGAGTCATGATAGGTCTGGAAAGCCGTGACACGGAATGAGGAAGTACTCACGCTCTCCCCCCACTTCATCCTTTTCACGCCGCTTATGTCGATCTTCTGCTTCGCCATCTCCGTCTTTCCGTTATGATAGCAGCCCTCGCTGACATAAACGCTCTTTCCCGTACGGCGCTGGAAGACACCCACCCCCTTCGCGTGATCCGGATGCAGATGTGTCAGGAACATGGCCTCGATGCTCTCCGGATCTATCGAGTGCTCTCTCACCCCGTTATAAAGCTTCGTATATGTTACACCGCAGTCGACTACGATGCTCTTCTCGCCGTCGTGGAAGATGTAGCAGTTGCCGCAGCTTCCCGTCGTCAGGACAACGTAGTGAATCACTGTGTGCATCCTTTGAGGAACTCTTCGTCGAAGCCGAATGCGACCTTCCCTCCGTTTCTCAGTATGGGGTTTATAAGG
>CAVACS010000040.1:0-7383 GCA_963587105.1 Anaerovoracaceae bacterium
GACAGGAAGATTTTGAAGTCTTTAAGCTCCAGCACGTCTTTCAAGCCGATTTAGGTCCATCGAAGACCGAAAAAGCGCATAATAATACATGAAACTTCGTATTTTTATTCACGAGTTTTTTGTTTTGCAAAAACCTCATCTATTTAATAATTGATAACAACCTGTAGATGTAGAAGAATAGGGGTATTACAAAAGTCAAAACCTTAGTAATACCCCTGATTCATTTTTTGTTAATTTACAACAAATTAAAAAGTCAAAGTGTCACAAAATCGTACTTTTATGACACCTGCTTTTATTCGATCTTCAGAAATGCCTTGTAGGTATTCTTCGCGTCGTTTATATCCTTTACTGATGATATCTCCCAGGGAGCGTGCATGGAGAGGATGGCAACACCTGCATCTATTACCTGCATGCCGTAGTAAGCCGAGAACTTCGCAATCGTTCCACCGCCGCCTACATCGACCTTCGCCATCTCAGCCATCTGGTACGAGATATTGTCCTTCTCGAGAGCTGCTCTGAGCTTTGCGATGAACTCGGGGTTTGCATCGCTTGCTCCGCTCTTACCGCGGCTTCCTGTATACTTGTTGAATACGACACCGCCTGCGAGGAACGAGGAGTTCTTCTTGTCATAGAGACTTGAATTGAGCGGGTCGTATGCCGAGTTGACATCGGAGGAGAGCATCATGGAATTCTTCATTGCCCTCTTGAGTGTGAGGGAAGAGTAGACTCCCATCTTGTCGAGAACCTCGGCTGTTGCATTCTCGAAGAAGCGTGAATCCATACCTGTTGCACCTGTCGATCCGATCTCCTCCTTGTCGACGAGAAGACATACGCTTGTCCTGTTCTCAGTTTCGCCCTCAAGGAGTGCATCAAGGGATGTGAAGGAGCAGATCCTGTCGTCCTGGCCGTATGCAAGAACCATGGACTTGTCGAGGCCGAGGTACCTGGCTTTTCCTGCGGGAACGACCTCGAGTTCGGCTGACAGGAAATCCTTCTCCTCTATATTGTACTTCTCCTTGAGAATGGAGAGGATTCTGTCCTTTGCCGTATCCTTCTTCTTTTTCTCGTCCTTCTCTTCCTTTTCGTCCTCTTTCTTCTTCTCTCCGAGTCCGACAACGAGGTCGAGATCCTCTCCGGGGATGAACTCTCCTGCCGTCTTCTTCATCTGCTCCTGAGCCATATGAGGGAGGATATCTGAAATACAGAAGGTGAAGTCGTCGTCATCTTCTCCCATCTTCACGTTTATGACAGAGCCGTCTGTCTTGCATACGACGCCGTGAAGGGCAAGAGGATGTGTGACCCACTGATACTTCTTGATTCCGCCGTAGTAGTGGGTGTCGAGATAGACGATCCCGTCCGACTCATAGAGCGGATTCATCTTTATATCGAGGCGCGGTGAGTCGATATGAGCACCGAGGATGTTCATGCCGTCTTTAATATCGCCCCTGCCGATATGGTAGAAAGCCACAGCCTTGCCGTAGTTTGTTACATATACCTTGTCTCCTGCCTTGAGAGAGGAGACAGCCGAGATATCTCTGTAGCCTTTCTCCTGAGCAAGGGCTACAGCTTCTCTGACGCATTCTCTTTCAGTCTTTCCGTTGTCGAGGAATGACTTATATCTATCAATTAGGTTATTCATAAAAAGAAGGATATACCTAAAAGAAAAAAAGAGAAAGAGGAGGAAGCGTATTACATATTGTGTATAATTGTTTTCAAAAGAACAAAATGAGCATGTTGATAATGCTCCTTCTCCTCCTTTCTTCCGTCCTGAAGGTACGACGCGGTGAGAGAAAAATGATTTTTGCTCTTTACAAATCCTTTCTTTATTGATAATCTTTCTCAGTAAGACAACATTATATATGGAGGAAAACAATTATGAAGAAATGGGTTTGTCCGGTTTGCGGTTATGTTCATGAGGGCGATATGCCACCCGAGAAGTGTCCGACATGCAAGGTTCCCGGGGACAGGTTCAAGCTGATGGAAGAGGAAAAGAGCTGGGCTGCCGAGCATGTGATGGGCGTGGGGAAGATCTTCTCCGACGACGTTCCGGAAGATGTGAGAGAGCAGATCATCGACGGCCTCAGATGCAACTTCGAAGGCGAGTGCAGTGAAGTCGGCATGTATCTCTGTGCTGCAAGAGTAGCTCACAGGGAAGGCTATCCCGAGATAGGACTCTATTGGGAGAAGGCTGCCTACGAGGAAGCTGAGCACGCTGCAAAGTTTGCTGAACTCCTGGGTGAAGTCATGACCGATTCCACAAAGAAGAATCTCGAGATGAGAGCTGAGGCCGAGAGATGTGCAACAGAGGGTAAGTTCGAGCTTGCAAAGCTTGCAAAGAAGTATAACCTTGATGCCATCCACGACACAGTCCATGAGATGGCACGCGACGAAGCACGTCACGGAAAGGCTTTCGAAGGACTTCTCAGGAGATACTTCTCCGACAAGAAGTGAGAAAACAGACAGAGTAGTACTACCTAAGGAGCACGGGAAACCGTGCTCTTTCAGTCTGCATCTGAATTCCGGCAAAAAAAGATGCCGGGCGGACCCGGCTGAATCTGGGGGCAGCGCTTAAAGGAGAACAGTGAAAAGCGATGCCGCTGCCACGAGGAAGGAAAAGACGAGACAGAAGTGCGAGTACATTTTCTCTCTTTTCAGCGAGCCTCTGCAGAAGAGGAACGAGAGCGTGAGTATAACGGAAGACAGCAGTGCTCCCTTTGCGTTGAAAAGCGAATATACGCTCATGACGGAAGCAGAGGTGACTGACCATGGAAGGAGCCAGCATAGAAGGAGTTTTACGGCGTTTAACATTCTGGTGCTTCTCCCGTTCCTTCTTTCCTGCGTTGTTGCGTAGAAGAATGTGTACTTTTCTCTTGTCTCTGAATAGGTCATCTTTCTTTTCTCCTTATGACATACTCAGTATAAGAGGGTCACTAGGTCAATGCGTGTCCTAGTGACAGAGATTTTTCACTTTTTTCAGAATTTTCTTCTGATTTCCTCCACTATTTCCTCATCAACCTTCTCCCAGGGGAAGGAAGAGACGCCGAAATGGCCGTAGCGTGCAGTATCTGAAAAGATCGGCGTTCTGAGCGAGAGCGATTCGATGATCCCCTTCGGTGTGAGTGCAAAGCGGCTTCTTATGAATGATACGAGCTTCTCCTCGTCTGTGTCCTTTCCCTTTGTCACCACATGAACCGAAACGGGTTCTGCAATTCCGATGGCATACGAGAGCTGGATCTCGGCCTCTCTGAAGATGCCTGATGCAACGAGCGTCCTTGCCACCTGACGGGCCTTGTAGGAAGCAGAGCGGTCGACCTTCGTGCCGTCCTTGCCGCTGAATGCACCGCCGCCGTGATGTGCATAGCCTCCGTATGTATCAGCGATGATCTTGCGTCCTGTAAGACCTGTATCTGCAGCGGGACCTCCGAGGACGAAGCGTCCTGTCGGGTTGATATAGAACTTCGTATCCCGGGTGATGAGAGAGGAGGAAAGGGATGTAAGGATCACGTTCTTCCTGAGGTCTTCCCTGAGCTCCTCTGTCGTGATCTCCTCCGAGTGCTGTGCAGAGAGTACGACAGTGTCGATGTACTTTGCCTTTCCGTTCTCGTAACAGACTGTGATCTGGCTCTTGCCGTCGGGTCTGAGATAGCTTCCCTTTCCGCTTTTTCTGTACTCGGTAAGTGCCTTCACAAGCTTTCTCGATTCATTGAGGGCAAGAGGCATGAGCTCTCCAGTCTCATCTGTTGCGTAGCCGAACATCATTCCCTGGTCACCTGCGCCGTCCCTGTCGACTCCCATTGCGATATCACACGACTGTTCGTGGAGTGCAACTTCGATTCGGCTCTCAGACGAGAAGCCGAGAGCATCGTCTGTGTATCCGATTTCGGCGATCTTGTCTCTTATCACCTTTTCATAGTCGACATCCGCCTTTGTCGTCACTTCTCCGAATACTCTCGCCAGTCCCTTTTCGACTGTCGTCTCCACAGCACTCCGTGAATACGGATCCTCTGAGAGCATGGCATCGAGTATTGAATCCGAAATCTGGTCGGCAATCTTGTCGGGATGTCCCGGTGTCACTGATTCTGATGTGAAATAGCTTTTCATTTTTCTGCTTCTCCTTCCCATAGAGAGAAGCGTCAACCCATCGGACGGGCATTAAAAAAAGACCCATCGTTCAAGCTTTAGCACCTTATCTTTACAGGTTGCTGTACGGTCACAGGGCTTGTCCCTCACGTACTCTCTATGGATGAGAAGATAGTACAGGAAAGAGGGGAAAGGGACAATAGGGTTTACGACGATTACGGAATTATCGGCTGTCATTACAGAAAAAGAAGGACACATCAGCTCTTCTATACAATAAGAATCGAAGGATACATCCTGAAGAGCAGTAAAAGCCGGGTCATATCATGGTCGAGGCCGACTCCTGACAGATCAGCGTCCGTCCGGACGAAAGCGGGGGAGAGTCTCAACTCTCTTTGTCCTTGTTGGCGCATCCGCTATGAGGGGCGGGATCTATCCCCGGAATCGGGGGTTACTGAGATGTATTTTCTCCATCAGGCCCGGATGAGCATATCATATGGGAATATATGATGGACGCATCCAGAATGTCGTCGAGCGGGCAGTATTCGTCTCTGGCATGTGCAACAGAGAGATTGCCCGGGCCGATAATGACAGTCGGTATTCCATAGAGACCGGCGGATGTTACGGCATTTGTACTGCCACTGAACCTGAAGATTTCACTCTTCTTTCCTCTGACTGACTCCACTGCCGAAAGGGCACTCTGTACCAGATGGCTTTCCTCCGGGATTTCCCATGCAAGGACACAGTTATGATAACTGAAATTCATTCCTGTCCACGACCGGGATTCATAGTCCTTGAAGCGCCAAGTTATGTTTTCAAGACCCTTGAGAAGCGAGTCGAATTCCTTCCTGATATCCTCCTCGCTCTCTCCTGCGATGCTGCGTCTGTCGATTGTGATCACAGCTTCTTCCGGTACCGCATTCTCTCCCGCTGTTACTGTAGTGAAGGTCGTCAGTGCCATTGTCGGGTGCTCTGCGGGCAGGAGAAAGTATTCCTCGTTCCTCTTCTTTATTCTTTCAATGACGGGGGAGAGCAGGTATACGGGATTGATGCCTTTCTCGGGGTAGCAGGCATGACTCGATTTTCCTGCAGCCCTTATTTCGGCGAGGGCTCTGCCCTTGTGTCCGTTGGCAACCCGAAAGCCTTCCGTCGGCTCGCAGATTATTACGTTTTCCGGCCTTATATTATGACTCTCAAGAACGTATTTGAGTGCTACTCCTTCATAGTCCTCTTCCGCAACTGTAGTGCTGAGCCATATGCTCTTTCCTCTTTTTATCAGGCCGCACTCCTTTACCGCCCAGAGTGCATAGAGTGCGGAGACGATTCCTGCCTTCATGTCCGAGGAGCCCCGTCCATACAGCTTTCCGCCTGATATCTTACCCCCGAATGGATCATGAGTCCACATTTCTGTGTCTACGACACCGACTGTGTCCATATGGCAGTCAAAGAGGAATAATGGATCGCCCTTCCCGACAGTGCCGATTACATTGCCCATTGCGTCCCTCTCCACACTGTCGAAGCCGAGCTTCTTCATCTGTGCTTCTACTGTTGAGGCGAGTTCCTTTTCCATACATGTAAAGCTTTTTATCCTGACAAGAGTCTCTAGGAAGGAAATCATCTCGTCCTTTCTGCTCTCAAGCAGCTTTCTTACATCTTTCATTATACATTCCGATAAATGAAATACGGGAGCAGACGGCTCCCATATTTCTTACGAGCATTTAATGCTGTGCAGCTTTCTGCTTCCCGTGGAAAGGCGTTCGTATCCGTCTTCTGTTATCACATAGTTCTCCTCTATGCAGAAGACACCGTCCTTCTCGAGAAGCCCCGGTTCGAGGTTGATTATCATTCCGGCTTTGAGAATACCTTCATCCCTGACTGTCACTGATGGTGGTTCCGTGCTCATGAGTCCCATGCCGTGCCCCATTCTTCCGCAGTCGTATGTAGCTTCATAGCCTCTCTTTTCGAGAGCCCTGCCGCAGGCATAGGCGACGTCTTTTATGGCGACGCCCGGCCGCATTATAGATGCTGCCTCTTCAGTCACATCGTAGATGTCATCCTGCCTTCTGTTCTGGGAGGCCGTGGGGGTACCGACATATCCGGCTCTGCAGAAATCCGACCAGTAGCCGTTGTATCTGGCACCGAGATCAAGCCACACCATGTCGCCTTTTCTTATTCTGCGTTCAGAACTTACGGCACTGATCCTTCCATAGTTGCCTTCTCCCGAAGTGATTATCGTGAATCCCGGATATTCGGCGCCGCCGTCAATCATGTACTTCTGTGCCAGCATCGATATCTCACGCTCAGTCATTCCTTCCTCGATCTCGGAGAAAGTTCTGTCGTGGGCATATCCTGTGGCTTCACAGGCTATTCTGTGGCAGGCGATTTCCTTTTCCGATTTAAGGAGCCTCTGCTCCCAGATTATCTCGGATGCGTCTGTGAAGACTGCATCCTTGAGTATTTTCATCAGTGAAAGAAAAGTGTCGACCTGGAAATTGATCCGCTGCTCGAAACCGAGCTCGAACCCTATTTTCCCGGTGTACATCTTCTTCTCTTCCATAATGCCGGCGAGGTCCTCTGCACTGGGGCCGAGAAGACTGTCGAAATTTCTGTTCTCGCAGCCGTATGATTTGACTGAAGCCTCGGGTGTGACGAAGGTCTGTGTGTAGAGAAGAGGCTTTCCTTCTCTGGCAATGAAAAGGAACATGGGGCGTGTGAACGTAGTCCACGGTGCGTGCGTTCTGTACCCGGAGTAGTAGTTTATGTTGGCTTCTGCCGAAACCACCATTCCGTTCATATTCTTTTTTGCCATAAGAGCCTGGCATTTTCTGATTCTGGAAAGAAATTCTGACTCGTCGAAACTAATGATTTCCATTATCTGTTCTCCTCTTCCTGTGTCTGTCTCTTTGAAATAATCTGAAGCCTGACAATAGAAGCGATGAAGCCGCCGAAAACAAGAACGATGGTCAGTATCATTGTAATTATTGCTGTTGCTGTCATTTTTTCTGTCTCCTCATTTATGCACTGAATCCGTTTTCGGGAACAGGCGGGAAAAGTTCGCCCTCAGGAACTACTGCGTCCTGGATGGTGTTATTGAGTCTGTTGTTGAGGGAGAATGCGATTATCGCCATGAGAGCTCCCTGGAAAACGAATGTTCCGAGGTTGTTGATTCCGAACGGATTCCACCATGCGCTTTCCCATCCGATGCACTGGACAGTCCACCAGATGAACATTATTCCTGCGATGAGGGGAGCGAGGAATCTTATCGATATCTCCCACCACTTTCCGATTGTGAGACCGGTGTACGGA
>CAVACS010000040.1:7420-18528 GCA_963587105.1 Anaerovoracaceae bacterium
GTGTACGGATTGTTGAGATATGTTGTCCTGATTTTTCCGAGGCCGTGCTTGATCATTGCGTAGCATGAGAGCATGACACCGACAATCATCATCTGTCCTGCAACCCAGTCCTGGTTGGAGAGGAATGTAGAATTCCATGCAGAGGGAGCGCCCCAGATGAGAAGGAGGGCGAAGATCCCGAGAATGGTTTTCTTCCTGTCTTTTCCGGAATCGACAAATGGAAGAGAGCAGATCATGAAGTGACAGACGTTGGATGAGAGACCTGCCATCAGGAGACTGACGAAGAAGAGAATTCCCATTACATAGCCGCCGGGCATCTTCTCGACAAGGGAGGTCATTGCTATGAACGTAAGCCCGTTGTTACCTGATGAACAGACTGCAAGTGCTTCCTCCGCCGATGTCGAGAGAGCAAAGATTGCAGGAATTACAGCAAGGCCTGCGAGAACTGCTGCAAACATGTCGCCCAGTCCGTTGACCGCCGATGTGAGAGCGACGTCGGAGCGTGACTTCGAGAAGACTGCAAGCGTGATGCAGAGTCCCCATCCCGGGCCGGCTGACCATACGGCCTGCGTAAGAGCTTCAAGCCAGACCTTATAGTTGAAGAGATCCTTGAGCTTGAATCCGAAGTAGTGGTTCAGGCCTTCAACAGAACCTTTGAGTGTGAGAGCCTGTACTGCCATGATTATGAGGGATACGAAGAGAACGGGTATGAATACCTTGTTAGCCTTTTCGATTCCCGATACGCCTTTGTAGCAGATGTATGCAGATATCCCGAGAATGACGACGAAGAGAACTACCGTAACCGGATTACCGTTCGAGACCGAAGTGAAGAGTGCGGCCTTGTCGGCACCGTAGTAACCTTTTGTGAATGAGAGGCCGACATAGTACAGAATCCATGCGAGGACTGCCGAATAATATGCCGCAGTCATTGCCATGATCATTGCGATGATCGCCCCGAGCCAGGTCTTCTTCTTGCCTGCGATAGCTTTGTAGGCACCCGGGGTACCACGTCTGCTTCTTCTCCCCATGAAATGCTCTCCCATCATGACGGGGATTATGACGACGAACATCATAACGATGTACGCGATGACGAATGCTCCGCCGTTCTGTGCGGCGACACGCGGGAACCTCCATATGTTTCCCGTACCGACAGAGCCTGCTATCAGAGAGATTACGAAGGCCATCTGCGATGAATAGCCCAGCTTCTTTCCTTCCTCTTTTTTTGCAGCCATAGCTGTCCTCCTTATGTGTTTTCTTACGGTTTTTACTCCGTTTTTCAATTTCATCTTAAAGGCAGGTATAAAGCAAAAAAATCACAAAAATGGTAAATATTATGGTATTTGGCACAAAATTCTGTTGTATTTCCGGTCAATTCTGTTACATTTAGATTATGGATGTACATTTTGCTGTAGCTGACAACTATCAGGAGATAACACGTTTCGGAAACGACGATTTCCCGGTAGAGACACATATTGAGGAACTCAAGAAGGAGGTCATGAGACCTCACTGGCACAATGAGGTCCAGTTCATGATTGCTCTTGAGAATGCTACGGTAGTGAGTGCGGGAGACAGAGCGTACCTTATGGAGCCGGGGGAGGGCATGTTCATCAACGCCGGTGTGAGTCATACGGCGAAGGCCGGGGACGGAAACTCGAGCTCGTACATCTGCTATATGATGCATCCCAAGCTTATCTACGGCCTGAATAACAGCATGTTCAACCGCTACTATGTGGTGCCTGTTCTGAAATCCGAGGCAATGGCTGCCATCCTGTTTCATCCGAATATAGCGTGGCACAAGTCGGTTCTTGATCTCTTGAAGAAGATAGACATTGAGTTCAAAACGAAGGAGTACACATATATGTTGACCATCCAGCAACTCTTTCTCGAAATCTGGACGCTCCTTCTGACATATAACGTCAACAGACTCAAGAACACTGCAACTTCGGCAATGTCTCTTGTCGACAAGGAGAGGATGGACAAGATGATGGCCTACATTGTCGAGAACATCCAGCAAAAACTTACGCTCTCGATGATTGCCGATGTAGGATGCATCAGCAACAGCGAATGCTGCCGGCTCTTCAGGAGGACGGCTAATATCTCTCCAATGGAATATGTGAACAACACCCGCCTCCTCAAAGCAGCCAGGCTTCTCACAACGACGAAGAAAAATGTCACAGAGATAGCGTACGAGGTGGGATTCACATCATCGAGTTATTTTTCGGAACAGTTCGGAAAGTTCATGAACTGCAAACCCCTCGAATACAGAAAAAAACACTTCTGAGCGGGCAAAAGAAATGGGAGCCGTTCTGTCCAACAGCTCCCACTTCAAATTTGACTATAAGATTACTTTTTCTTTTTCTTACTGCTCAATGAACAGCCGCTGCAGGAACCGCAGGATCCGCTGCAGCCCCCGCTTTCCCTGTCCTTCTTCATTGCTATGATGACGGCTGCGACTATGACAACAACCACTATCAGTACAATGAATGTTCCCCAGTTCATGCGCTTACCTTCTTTGCCTTCTTGATGAAGAGCTCATAGATGTAGAGAGCAATTACAAGAAGAGCGAGGATGAAGAGAAGGACGTTTCCCTTTCCTGTGAACATGTTACCAAGCTGTGTGATAACGAATGCCACAAGGTATGCAAAGCCGCATTCCCAGCCGATTGCCGCCCAGGTCCACTTTCTGCTGTTCATCTCTCTGCTGATGGCACCCATAGCTGCGAAGCAGGGAGCACAGAGGAGGTTGAAAGCGAGGAAGGAGAATCCTGTGACCGATGTGAAGGAAGCACTGATTCCTGCATATGCGTTTCCTGCAGCACCGTAGAGGATACCGAGTGTTCCGACGATGTTCTCCTTTGCAACAAGACCTGTGATGGAAGCGACTGCAGCCTGCCAGTTACCCCATCCGAGAGGAGCGAAGAGCCAAGCAAATACAGAACCGATCCTGGCAAGGATGGAGTATTCGATCTCATCCTCGGCAAGCATTCTGAAGCCTTCTGCCGTGAATCCGAAGTATGTCGTGAACCAGATGAAGATTGTGGAGAGGAGGATGATTGTTCCGGCCTTCTTGATGAATGACCAGCCTCTTTCCCACATGGACCTCAGGATCGAGCCGACTGTCGGGAGATGGTAAGCGGGAAGTTCCATAACAAATGGAGCGGGATCGCCTTCGAAGAGCTTTGTCTTCTTAAGGATTATACCGGACGAGATGATAGCGAACATACCGAGGAAGTATGCAGATGGAGCAACCCAGCTTGCGCCTCCGAAGACTGCGCCTGCAATCATTGCGATGAAGGGAAGCTTTGCTCCGCAGGGGATGAACGTCGTCGTCATGATCGTCATCCTTCTGTCCTTCTCGTTCTCGATGGTACGTGAAGCCATGATGCCGGGGATACCGCATCCTGTTCCGATGAGGATAGGAATGAACGACTTACCCGAAAGGCCGAACTTTCTGAAGATTCTGTCCATGACGAATGCGATTCTTGCCATGTAGCCGCAACCCTCGAGGAATGCGAGGAATATGAAGAGGACGAAGATCTGCGGCACGAAGCCGAGGACGGCGCCGACACCGGCTACGATACCGTCGAGGATGAGTCCGCTGAGCCACTCAGCACATCCGATCTTCTCGAGGAGAGAACTCAGGAGGGCAGGAATGCCGGGGATCCATACGCCGTATGATGCCGGATCGGGCTCTTCATAGTTGACGCCTGCCATTGCTTCTGCGCTTTCGAGGAGGTCGTCATAGGATGCTGTCTCCTCTTCTTCGGCAAGTGTCTCTTCGTCTTCGACTGTGTATGTTACGCTGTCGCCCTGCTTTGCCTTCGATACGATGGAAGCAACTGTTTCAGCCGAATACTCTTCGACCTCGATTCCTTCCTTCTCTGCAAATGCCGCGAGAACCTGGTCCGCCGAGCTGTACGCATCGGCGTCTTCGCTGTAGGCCGAGCTTCCGATACCGAAGAGGTGCCAGCCGTCGCCGAATACACCGTCGTTAGCCCAGTCAGTAGCCCAGCTTCCGACTGTGGTGACGGAGATGTAGTATACGAGCCACATGATGATGGCGAAGATCGGGAGGGCAAGCCAGCGGTTCGTTACGACCTTATCGATCTTGTCGGATGTGGTGAGACCCTGCTTCTTCTTTGTGTATGTGTTCTTGATGAGGGAGGCGATGAAGATGTATCTCTCGTTGGTGATGATCGATTCTGCGTCGTCATCCATCTCCTTCTCCGCGTTCTTTATATCTTCTTCGATGTGGCTGAGTGTAGCCTGGTCTATATTGAGCTTCTCATAGGCCTTCTTGTCTCTCTCGAAGATCTTTATTGCATACCAGCGCTGCTCGCTTTCCGGAAGTGAGTGTAATGCTGCTTCCTCGATGTGTGCCAGCGTGTGCTCGGTTGCTCCCGAATAGATGTGCGGAGGAACGGGGCGGCTGCCGTTTGCTGCCTTGAGACACTTCTCCGTAACTTCATCAATGCCGTCGCCCTTGAGAGCCGAAATCTCGACTACAGGCACGCCGAGCTCTCTCTCGAGCTCCTTGACGTTGATCTTGTCTCCGGACTTTCTGACGACATCGATCATGTTGAGCGCGATCACCATCGGGATACCCAGTTCGATGAGCTGTGTTGTCAGATAGAGGTTTCTTTCCAGGTTCGTTGCATCGACAATGTTGAGGATGACAGAGGGATTCTCGTTCTTGAGATAGTCCCTTGCAACGACTTCTTCAAGTGTGTACGGGCTTAAAGAATAGATGCCGGGAAGGTCGGTCACGATGACGTCCGTGTTCTTCTTCAGCTTTCCTTCCTTCTTTTCGACTGTTACTCCAGGCCAGTTACCTACGAACTGGTTTGCACCTGTGAGTGCGTTGAAGAGAGTAGTCTTACCGGCGTTCGGGTTACCGGCAAGTGCGATTTTGATACTCATATATCCACTTCTCCTTATTATTCTACTTCAATCAGATCTGCATCGGCCTTTCTGAGCGAGAGCTCATAGCCTCTGACTGTCAGTTCGATGGGGTCACCGAGCGGTGCAACCTTTCTTACATAGACCTCTGTGCCCTTTGTCAGACCCATGTCCATGATCCTTCTCTTGACGGCGCCTTCGCCGTTGAGCTTTTTGATCGTTGCCTTTTCGCCAACTTTAACTTCTTTGAGTGTTTTCATATCTCTAAATTCCTTTTACACATATATCTTCATGGCCATCTCCTCACTGATGGCCACTCTCGATTCTTTTACCTTGACGATTAGATTGCCGCTGTTGGTGGAGATTACAGTGACGAACGAGCCTACCGAGAAGCCCATGTCCTCGAGGTGTCTCTTCACTTCAGGGCTGCCGGAAACCTTCTTGATTGTGTTTTCCTCTTCCGGTTTTGCTAGAAAAAGTGGTAGCATTAGATAAGTCCTTTGGTTAGTTTTTGCTAACTAACGGAAATATATGCTTCTCTCCTCCTTTCGTCAATAGGTGAGGATGAAGAAAAAGCGATATTCCTTTTTCTCTTTTTCTAATTCATTGTTTTCGTTGCACTTAAGACGCCTTTTGGCATCTTTCCTAGTGCCGGCGTCATCCCTTTTCAAACTCAATCCTTTTTTCTAGAATCTCCTCATGAGACTCAATTTCTTCTGTGATATAGACGGAACGCTTCTTCCCTTCGGAAAGGAAGTCCCCCGAAGTGCCGTGGACGCAATAGAGAAGGCACGAGGCGACGGACACCGCTTCTTTCTCTCGACGGGAAGGAGTCTCAGCGAAATCGACGATTGCCTCAAAACAATTGGCTTCGACGGCGGTGTATACTCCAACGGTGCCACCGTAATCGAGGGAGGAAAGACCCTCAGAGCCGTGAGAATGACAGAGAAGGACAAGTCATTTCTGACTGGCTATGCATCCGGGAGAGGGATTCTCTATATGATGCAGACAAACGAGGGAACCTTCATGAGCCGCGAGACCTTCTCATTCTTCGAAGAGAGCATGATGAAATACCTCGATACGATCATCCCCGTACCCAATCTTATTGTATATGACGCCGTTCCCTCTTCGATGCCCGAAGTCATCAAGTTCCTCTTTCTCAGCCCGTCCCATGCCCTCATGAAGGCAAGAAAAGAGATAGGGCATCTCTATCAGATGGTCGACAATACCGACGGACTTCCGCAGACGGATATGGTCGAAGTCTGCCTCAGGGGACTCGATAAGGGGACGGGCATGAGGGCCATGCTCTCCTTCCTCGGGGAGGATATCTCGTCATCGGTCGCAGTCGGGGACGGAGCAAACGATATCGAGATGGTCGCCGCCGCAGGTCTCGGAATTGCAATGGGAAACGGTGCTGATGAACTCAAAGGGATTGCTGACTGGGTAAGCGACAGTGTGGACAGGGACGGCTTTTCGAAGGCTGTTGAGTACGCCGTCAGAGTGCGTGGCTGACAAGCTTGCCTTTATCCGGGTTTGCCCTTATCTTAAACATGTACATTTGTTCTATTTTGTATACTTTGGAGGTGTTTCATGGAGAGAGAGGGGAAGAGAAAGTCTGAATACCGCAGTTCCATCAGGAGCAAGGCTCTTATTAAAGAGGCTCTTCTGTCACTGATGATTGAGAAGCCTTTTGAGAAGATCAGCATTTCAGATATCGTGAGAAGAGCGGATATCAACCGCGGAACATTCTACGCTCATTATGAGAACGCGAGCGATGTTCTCAAGAGCATCTCCTCCTCTGTCGTCGACGAGATAGCTCTTCTTATCTCACCATACGACCCTGGGCGTGTGCTGGACTGTCCGGAGAATTTCATTGCCCAGATTACGCTTTTTCTTCTCCGTGACCCGGACTACTATGCTAAGCTGCTTCAGTGCGACAAGTTCCATGAGGTGCTCGACGAAGCAAGGTACACTGCAATAAACAAGGTCGTGGAGAGATATGAGGATATTCTTCCGGAGGATGAGAGACGTCTTCTTGTACTGGTACTCGATTATGCGATATCGGGAGTATTGACGATCTATACAGATATACTTCTTGAAAAGGTTCCGATAAAGCTCGAGGAGTCCGTGAGTTACATATCACTGCTGCTCGGGCCGCAGAAGGAGGCTCTCTCGAGTCTTTTTCAGCAGATACAGAAATAACCCGGGCAGAAGAGATTGAGAAGTATCATTGGAATGCAGCAGGACCAGAAGGAGGACGATGGCTGATAGCTCGACTGCCTCTCTGTGTAGAATGTGCGTCCCGTCCTCAGGCGGTCGAAGAAGCTCTGGTAGACAAAGTTTCCCGGCTCCCGTCTTATCGCCTCGCTTATATCGCTATAGGCTCCGGCTGTGTCGCCCGAGTAGTATTTCGCGACGCTTGAGTAGTAATACCACTTTGCATTCCTGTCCTGTACCTTTACAGAGGAAAGGACGTTGAGGGCCTCCCTGAAGTGGCGTGCGTTGATGTATGCCGCGGCGGCCTTCATCTCGTTGCTCTCCTCCTCGTCACTCTCTGTTGTGTTTCTCCAGTCGTTGTAGTAGCCGGAGCGCGATGACGATGATGAATCCGAGTAGCCGTAGCTCTTGTGGTTTATGATGGCGTCGTAGGCGGCGTTGATCTCCTGCATCTTCTTTGCGGCAGCCGGGTCGTTACCCGCAACGTCGGGATGGTATTTCTTTGCGAGGGTCTTGTAGGCCTTCTTGACCTCTTCCTCTGTAGCATTACTGCTGAGGCCCAGTACCTGATAGGGATCACTCATTTCTTTCCGCCTTTCCTGTCTCTGAACTTCGTCCACATGCCGCTGTAGATGATGTTGTCCATGATCGAAGTATAATCATCAAGCGGGAGCCTCTTGTAGCTGTCGCCGGCAAGAGACGCCGCATCGAGAAGCATACTCTTTACGTCCTCGTATGTCACGCTCCCGTCATAGGGGTTGAACTGTCCCCCCTTCATATCCTTATCTCTGTCGTCCCATGCATCGAGGAGATATATGAACTTTCCGATGCTGCATCCGAGAAGGAAGAGATCCGAGCGGAAGAAGCTCTCATCGTCGTCGACGAAGATCTCTCCCAGGAGATTTCCGAAGAGGAGGGAAAGCTTTTCCGGATCTTTCTCACCGTTCTTCTCGCATTCTGAGATGGATGCAAGGTTTTTCTTTACGGCCTTTGCCTGCCTGGGGTATTTCTTCTCTATTGCGGGAATGAACTCTTCGAGTCTCTTCTTGCGCTTCATTCCCTTTCCTTCGTCATGGATTGAATCGATGAGAGAGTAGTAGGAGAGGAGGATCTGCATGTCTGCCGTGTATGACATGACAGGGGTCGTGAAGTATTCGTGAGAGAAGACGGGATGGACGGGGCAGCGCTCCTTTCCCTCCCTTCTTTCACTCGATTCGAGGTCGCTCAAAAGAAGCGTGAGAAACGTCATGTCGTACGAGAGCGTGAGCATCCCCGTCCTTCCGTATTTTTCCTTCAGTGTGTGACACAGTCCGCAGTATGCCTTTCTGTAGAGAGCCTTGTCCTCCTTATCTGCCGAGGAGGAGAGTACGATGTAGCCGAACATGATCAGGTCTTCCTTATGAACTGCTCCGAGCAGTTGGGACATGTGATCTTGATCTTTCCTCTGCCGCGGGGAACCCTCAGCTCCTTCTTGCACCTGGGACAGAAGAAGTAGGCATATGTCTTCTCGTTCTCCTTACGTCTGGCTTTTCTTGCCTTCTTCTCCTCCCTCTCCCTTCTTCTCTCCTCGCTTCCCTTGCGTCTGAAGAATGAGGTGAACCTGTCGTTCTCGGCTCTTCTCTTTCCCACATTCGTGGAAAGGGATCTCATTACTGCAAGTGCGATGAGAAGGACGCCGACGGAGACGATGATCACCTTGAGATAGGCGAGTGTGAATATGGGGTAGGCGAGAAGAATAAGTATTCCCGCAACTATCAGCGTAACGGATAATTCATCAGCGCCGTTACGGCCGCTGTTGAACGGACGATTATAATTCATGCCTAAAAGATAATACTCAATTTCCCTTTTTCCAATTGAACAAAGGTGTTGTTTGTGTGTAGAGAGGATTGACAGAGATAGATTTGAGAATTATTCTCACTTTCATGCAATATTCTACACAGTCAAAGAAAAAGGTCCAGGAGCTCTTCTCATCCAATCCGGCCTCGTCCTTCACGCTGAAACAGATCATGGATAAGGTTCCCGATATTCCGAAAAGCTCGCTCTACCGCATAGTTGACGCACTCGAGAGCGACAGCTTTGTGAGAAAGGTCGCCGTCACAGGCCGCCGTGAGTCATCATACCAGCTCTATGACAGCCTCAGCTGCCCGTATCATATGCATATAAGGTGCATAGAGTGCGGTAAGACAATTCATATCGACAGGGAGACGAGCAGCGAGATCGAGTCGCTGATCGAGTCCCGTCTAGGCTTCTCGGACTGTCTTTCGACGGTCTTCAGGGGCCTCTGTCCCGATTGTATGAAGAAGGGGGAGTGAGATGCCGCTTCTTGTTACTTTTCTTCTGAGCATTGTTTTTCTTGTCGGATACGGTCTCGGCTCGGCCGGAAGAAAGAGTGAGGGAGTTGAGGATGTCAGCGTCGCCCTTGCATTCGGTGCGATGGCAGGAGTTGCCGCATTCGATATCATCCCGGAGATGATCGAGAATGTGGAAAGCGGCGAGACGACACTTCTTTCCTTTGTTCTCTTCACACTCCTTGGACTGGCACTTCTCTTCGCCCTCGACAGGTTCGTCCCCGAGCACGGGGAGGGGAACCTGACCCATATCGGGATAATGAGCACCCTTGCCCTTGCCATACACAACATAGTGGAGGGCATGAGCGTCTACTCCGTTTCCTCCCAGTCGCTCTCCTCGGGAGCGCTCCTTGCACTGGGGGTGGCGCTGCACAATATTCCGATGGGGATGCTCATCTATTCGACAACGCGGGAAGAGAAGATAGAGAGGCGTATCCTGATAGTTTCTGCCGCATCCCTTTCGACATTCCTCGGCGGTGTATTGATGGCGGCGCTCGAGAGTTTCATGACAGCCTCCCTTGTCACTCTTCTTTCCTCCCTTGCCCTCGGAATGGTGATCTACATCCTCTTCTTCGAGCTCCTGGGTGACATATTGAGGAGCAAAAGAAAGCTCTGTTCATTACTCTGGATTATGGTTGGATTAGCTGTTGTTATAGCAGGCGGGTTTTTGGAGTAAAATTCAAATTCCTTCTTGACTTATAAGGAAAAACCTCTAGATTATATCATCATTATCTCCCGGGAGGGCAGTCTATGCCGGAATTCGTCGTTACCAACAGTCTTCAGCTTGAATTCATACTGCGTGTGATCCTTGCATCCGTATGCGGGATGTTCATCGGGTGGGAAAGAGAGAGAAGGCTCAAGAGTGCAGGATTGAGGACGCACATGCTTGTTGCCCTGGCCTCGTCGCTCATGATGGTGATATCGAAATACGCATTCATGGATGTTGTGTACCTGCAGTCGGTGCAGGTCGACGCATCCCGTGTGGCTGCCGGTGTTGTCCAGGCAATAGGATTTCTCGGTGCCGGCGTCATCTTCGTCAAGAAGGATAACATCGTCGGTGTCACTACGGCTGCCGGACTCTGGGCGACCGTCGGTATCGGGCTGACGATAGGCGCGGGGCTCTATGTGCTCGGTGTTTCCTGCACGGCCCTCATTATTCTCATACAGCTCATCGTACACCGTGGGGAGCATAAGACATTCAACTCCAACAACGGCTCAGTGAAGATAAACCTCACAAAGTATAACCTTACGGTGAACGAGGCAAAGCAGAAGCTTGAGGAGAAGGGCCTCCTTCTCAAGAACATTTCAATAGCGAAGAACAGGGACGATGATCTCATCCTCTCCGCCTCCATCATATCGCTGAGGATGAACAACTCCACAGATATCGTTGCCGAGCTTCAGGACATGGGCTTCGTCGACGTCATCGAAGTATATTCTCTCGACTGAGACAGACGCCCCTCCCGCCGGTACTCTGAAAAGCTTCAACTGAATCTACAGGAGACGCAGTATTCCTGGTCGTGTGATACGTGCATGGAAAACAGAGTCTCACTCTCTATTCCGGGTGCACTGCAATACGATATGCCATCCATCCAAAGAAAAAGAGGACCGGAGTCCTCTCTATAGCATTCTTCGATGAAATCAGTTT
>CAVACS010000041.1:0-18525 GCA_963587105.1 Anaerovoracaceae bacterium
GAAGGGCTAGGACGACACCCATCGGTACCTATGCATTCTCCCGTAACGTAGTGCTAATGCACTGAGGCTAATCAACAAGGGTATGCTCACTTTCGCTGCATACCCCGGGACTTGTCCCGTGGGTTGTTGATTTCCTCCCTCTTATTTTCGACAGCCTCCTCGCTCGTCTTCCACTGGAAGAGCTCGAGAAGCTCCGAGGCCTCGAGAGAGAGCGAGACGGCGAGGTCCTTCGGATTATGGAACTGCCTCCAGTTACGCTCTTCGACGAAAGAGAGGCAGTTGTCTATCGTTTCCTTCTTTATGTCCACAGCATTCTCCTTTGAAAAAAGCCCCGGAAAACCGGAGCCTCTTGATAGCCGTATCGATCTCAGAATCTGACGCCGAGGCCGACTGTCGCTGCAACATTGAGCGTGTCGAGCTTACCCGGAGAGTCGAAGAACCATCTTGCATAGCCTTCAGCCGAGAGAGTGACGGTCTTACCGAGGTTGAACTGGGCACCCAGAACGCCTGTGACTGCGTATGCAGTGTTGAAGCCGACGCCGCCGCCGACACCCTTGAGGATTCTCTGCTCTGTTGAATGAACGGAAGTGAAGCCGTCGGAAGCAGCAGAATAGCCGATACCTGCACCGAAGTAGAATCTTGCAAACGATGCATTGATGTAAGCCATGAGCTTGAGGTCAGCCGTTGCATCGAAGCCCCATATGTTGCCAGGATTAGACGACATGTTCCCGCTCTGCGGAATGAATACAGCGGAAAGATCCGAGCGCAGTCCGAGACCGAATGCGCCGAAGTGAAGAAGATTCTGTCCTTCAAGTGTGAAAGAGACGAACGGATAGATTGTCGGTGTCTTTGATACACCCTCTGTAACAACCTTGCCCATGCCCCATTCGAGACCGCCGTTGAGACCCATGTTGAAGGAAGCCCTGACAGCCTCTGCCTTCGGAGAATCCTTCTTTTCTTCCTTGACAGGAACAGCCTCTACATTGACAGGAGCGACAGGAGCGGGTGCTTCAGGAGCCTTCTCGGGCTCTGCCGGAGCTGCCGGCTCCTCTGCCTTCGCTGCGGGAGCTTCTTCTACAGTCTTAGTCTCTTCTGCAGGTGCTACCGGAGCAGTTTCGGTTTTCGCGGTCTCAGCCTCTTCGATTCTGTCGATCAGAGCCATTGCCTCATTTCTCAGAACGTCGAGAGCCGAGAGGAGGAACTCATCCGACTGCTCGGGATATGTGAGTGTGACTGTGTCACCGTCTATTGAATATGAAACAAGAGAAGCTTCCTTGTAGGAAGATGCAACGAGTCCTGCCACTGCCTGGACGTCTTCCATGCTCATACCTTCCGGAATTGTGAGAGTAGCCCATGTGTTGTCGACTGCGATGGTCGAAGTGACGCCCTTGTAAGTGAGAGTGTCGGTATAGAGAGGAGCTTTCTCGCTTATCACAACCTTAGTCTCAGCCTCAACGTTCTCCTCTGCCTTCACCTCTTCAGGAGCCTTCTCAGAGAGAGATGCGAGGATCTGGTCGATATACCACTCAGCCTCATTCTTGAGGACAGGATAGAGAGAGGATGCATACTCTGCTGTGATCTCGGGATAGCTGAGAGTCAGAACACCGTCCGAGAATGTATATGTTACAAGAGATGCCTCTGGATACTTCATCACGAGGAGTGCTGCAGCATCTGCAGTGTCAGCTTCAGTTGTACCTGCGGGAAGAACAACGGTTCCGTATGTGCTGTAGAGCTTGAGATCTGCCTTGAGGCCTCTGTAGCTGAATGTCTCTTCGAACACAGCCTCTTCAGCGCTCTCCTCCACGAGAGTATCAAGAACTGCTTCTACAGCTTTCTCAGCTGTCTCTTCTACAGTCTCTGCAAGAGAGACAAGGAGGGAATCGATATACTCTGTGATGTCAGACCTGTACTGGGGAAGAAGTGAAGCAACATCGACCGAGCCTTCCTCGAATGTGAGGGCGAAGCCGTTGTCGATAAGTGAATAATATACACTGTTCGCGAACTCAGGATACTTGGCTGCTTCATACTGGATGAAACCGAGAATTTCATCAGATGTAAGGATCGAGTCATCGAGTGTAGTAGACTCGAAGGAGCTCTTCGTCCATCTGTTCGAAATGCCGAAGCCGTAGACATAGAATACGGTCTCCTCAGCCTCGAGAGAAGGAGCCTCGACTGCCGGTGCCTCCTCCTCAAGCTTCAGAAGAGCATAGGCTGTACTGGAAGCGCTTTCCGACCAGTTGATTCCGTCATATGAACACTGCAGATATAATGTGTAATCCGAATAGGGATCCAGACCGGTTGCAGTGTATACAGAAGTCTTTCCATCAACAACTGTCCATCCATCCTCTGCTTCGCCGTTCAGCTGATAGCGATATGCTGTGACATCGGGATCTGACAAAAGCCATTCCCAGCTCACGTTCATGGCCTTTCTTGCTGAAAGCGGGAGGACGACCATTGCTAGAAGCGCAATGATAAAGATAACTCTGGTAAGTTTCTTCATAAAAAATATATCTCCTGTCTTGTATTCTACATAGTAAGCCGATATTCACGGGGTACTCGGTATTTAACAATAATATAAAATAAAAATAGAAACAATTGTTACACTGCTCTTTTTCCCCATATTCGGTTACTTTGTTATTCCGGTAACAGTTTATTGAGTATTTCTCCCCGATATGATAATAACTAGAGCATGAATGATAATCTGAGAGCAGCCGTTTTCTGCGGCTCGACCATGGGTAATAAGAAGATATACAGAGAAAAGGCCGTAGAGCTGGCAGAGGCGATGAACCGCCGCTCTGTCTCTCTTGTGTACGGCGGCGGCAACCGCGGTCTCATGGGAGTTCTTGCACACGCTGTCTATGACGGCGGAGGACATGTGACGGGAGTGCTTCCCGCATCCATGAACTTCGACAGTGTCACGGATGGAACAAAGGCGACGGAGACGATCATCACGAGCGGCATGCACGAGAGAAAGAAGACTATGTACTCCCTTGCATCCGGCTTCATTGCAATGCCGGGCGGTATCGGGACATTCGAGGAGCTCTGCGAGATCTACACATGGCGCCAGCTCGGATACACAGAAGGGAATATCGCACTCTATAACGTCGATGATTACTTCGCACCTTTTCTCGAAATGCTGGATAAGGCCGTCGAAGAGGGCTTCCTCGCAGGGGCTGTGAAGGAGATCCTCATCGTCACCGACGACCCCGAAGTCCTCCTCGATCATCTCTTCAGCGACAGAAAGGAGCTTCCGTCCAAGTTATGAAAAACAAGATAAAGGACATAATCAGCGACTACTTGTACATAGTTCTGGGAACGGCACTCACCGGATTCGGCATCTCGGTCTTCATGAACCCGGCAAAACTTGCCCCGGGCGGTGTCTCGGGCCTGGCGACTCTCGTCTACCATCTCGTGCTCGATGCAACGGGTAAGGCATGGGACCTCGGCGTTATAATGCTCTGCTTCTCGATTCCGATCTACCTGCTGGGGCTCACCCTCTTCGGAAAGGAGTACGGACTCAAGACGCTCATGGGGACGCTCCTGCTCTCCTTTTTCACGACACTCTTCAACATCCTCCTCCCCGGCGGCGTCATCGACTACTCGAAGGAGACGTCGCTCTGGCTCTGTACCCTATTTACGGGAATCACAAACGGCGTCGGAATGGGACTTGTCATGAGGGCGGGCTCCAACACCGGAGGAACCGACATCATCGCCCAGATCATCGCACGATACACACCTGTGGCGCTCGGCAATGCCCTGTTCATCGTTGACGGTATCATAATATTCGTGTCGGCATTCATATTCGGTATAGAGAACGCACTCTACTCGTACGTAATCTCCCTGATGATCTCGCTCATCATCGACCGTGTCATCGTTCCCCTCGGAACGAACTACGCAAAGAGCGTCTTCATAATATCACCCAAGATAAACGAGATAGGCTCCTTCATCCTCAAGGACCTCAACAGAAGCGGTACGATCATCAGTGCAAAGGGCCTCTTCACACGCGGCGAGAAGGACATGCTCATGACTGTCGTACCGAAGAAGGACATAGCAAAGCTAACACGCTGCGTCAAGGCTTGCGATCCGTCGGCCTTCATCATCGTCCAGGACACTTACCATGTACTAGGGGAAGGCTACTCTCCGATCGATGTCCTTGCGGAAAATAAAGACGTCACCCAGAAGTGAGTGACGTCCTGTCTTTTATTTCTCCCAGAGCTTATCCGGGTAATAACCGCTGCTGATCTTCTCTCTGAGAGCATCCATCACGGCCTTCTTGTCCTCGGGGTATGTCATTCCGAACCACTTCTCCTGACTTGTGAAGACACGGATCGAGCCCCTCTTCTCCCTCACCATGTCACCTGCCGCATTGGGAAGGAGACACTCCTTCTTAGCTTCGGTGATATTCTTCTTCTTGAAATCCTCCCAGTATTCGTTGAAGAAATCGAATGCTGCAGGAGTAAAGCCGAAGAAGTTCATCGAGACGCTCTCCTTACCTGTCAGGAAGACATCTCCGTCATCAAGATGGGAGACTATCCTCGCCCCTCTCTCTGTGTATTCGATCTTCGTGTTTTCGACCATATTGAGAAGCATACAGTTCCCGTCGACACGGCAGATACCCCTCGAGACACTGCCGTTTTCAGACATCGTCCTGTCAAGCTGGAAGCCGACCATTGCATGGGAGGTGGAATCATTCTCGAGCGTGGAAAGATACTTCCCGAGTGTCTCGTAGGCCGAGCGTCCGTAGTAGTCGTCGGCGTTGACGACTGTGAAGGGAGTCTTCACTGCATTCTCTGCGCAGAGCACAGCATGAATTGTTCCCCAGGGCTTCTGTCTGCCCTTTGAAAGAGCTGTTTCTTCAGCAGTGAGGAGGCTGTCGAGACTCTGGAAGACATACTCGGCGTCCATGTTCCTCGCAATCCTGTCGAAGAGACGCTCCCTGAAGTCCTTCTCGATATCTTTTCTGATGATGAAAACGACCTTACCGTATCCGTTGCGTTTTGCGTCATAGACTCCGTAGTCGAGAAGACACTCGCCGTGCATGCCGACTGCGTCAATCTGCTTCACCCCGCCGTAACGGGATCCCATTCCTGCTGCCATTACAAGAAGTGTAGGTTTCATGGACAACCCCCTTTGATTTTTACTTTCTTTCTGAAGGATATAACAAAAGAAAGGCAGAAACAATAAAAAGCGGACGATATCTCACCTCAGTCGTATATTGTTTCACCAACCGTTCCCGTACCTGCTCAAGGGTGCCATTACAAATGAGCTCCTTGCTTCTCCACGGCTTCGACTCTATGGAAAATGCAAAGGCATATCTCGATTCCGAGCTCTTCAGGAACGACGTCTTCGTCTCTCTTAAGCGATCCAGGTGAAGAAAAGCGACATCTGTTTCTACGACGCAGTCTGATTTCGCCAACACTCTCCGCCTTATCATCAGAGAGGGCGGAGTTTT
The DNA here is from genome assembly GCA_963587105.1 of Anaerovoracaceae bacterium. Taxonomy (GTDB): domain Bacteria; phylum Spirochaetota; class Spirochaetia; order Sphaerochaetales; family Sphaerochaetaceae; genus Ornithospirochaeta. Next base: position 5,453 of record CAVACS010000041.1, read on the forward strand.
CTTCAATCGGAGTAACAGGCAGAAAACCATCAGATAACAGTCACCATAACTCACATTGGATTCTCGGTCAAAGCTTCGTTTTCGTATTTCCGTCTGATCTGTGATAAACACTTTACAGAACAGTACATAACACCCGAATACCCTTATAAATCTAACGCAAATAGAATTCACGTTAAGTTTTAGTATGTAAATTATTTTATTACAAAACAAGTAATTAGCTTCACAATAATACTTGACGCCCGTCTTTCTTCTCCATATATTCTTTAACGTTATGAGAAAAGAGACAAAGAAAGCATATCTGTTCCTTCTGCCGGCATTGGTGCTGAGTCTCGTTTTCTCGATATATCCGGCACTCTCGGCCGTGGCGGAATCTTTTCTGACAATCAGCAACAGCGGAAAAGTGCAGGGCTTTGCCTTTCTCGACAACTACAGGATACTATTCTCCGATTCCTCATTCCTGAACGCACTCAGAAACACAATGATCTTTGTCCTCCTGTTCGTCCCGCTCAACACATTCTTCACGCTTCTTGCCGCTTCTCTTACAAGACGCAAGAGCAGGCATTCCTGGAGTGTCGAATACATATTCTTCATGCCGCTAGCCGTATCGCTTTCGGCATACAGTCTCATAATGAAGGAGCTATTCAGAGGAAAGAGCAGTGTCCTCAACAACATATTCCACACAACGCTGGGGGGAATAACAACGCCGTGGGGGGCCATGCTGACTCTGGTAGTACTCGGTATATTCCTCGACTTCGGTCTCGATTACATCCTTCTTCTGTGTTCTTTCAGAAGCATAGACAAAAGCATAATAGAGGCCGCGAGGATGGACGGTGCGGGAGGACGCACGCTCTTCTATGCCATCGAACTGCCCCAGGTCATACACACCGTGCTTGTCACAATCTTCCTCGCCGTCAAGGATGCCCTTCTGATCTCTGCCCCCGTCATCATCCTGACCGAGGGAGGACCTTACAGAAGCACCGAGACGATTATGTTCTACTACTATACCGAAGCCTTCCGCAGCGGCAACAGGGCAGTCCAGAACGCACTCTCGTCAATCATTCTCTACGCAGTCATCATCTTCATGGCCGTGTATGCAGGGAGGCGGAAGAATGAGAACTGAAGACAGAATAAGAAAGCTCGTCAGAGTGGTCCTCCTCGCTTTCCTTGCAGTTGTCGTACTTTTCCCCATTTTCTACATATTCTCATCCTCGCTTTTCAGTCAGAAGGATTTCAACGAGCTCAGACTTCTTCCCTCCTCTCCCGTCTGGTCCAACTGGGCGAAGGCAGTCGAGGGAAAGAATTTCCTTCGCTATGTGACGAATTCAGTGGCAACGAGCCTTCTCAATGCATTCATCCGCATCATAGTCACACTCTTCGCCGCATTTGCGATCACACACCTGAAGTTCAGGGGGAAGACAATAGTCACAGCCGTTCTTGTCCTCACCCTCTTCATCCCTTCCGACGCCGTTCTCTATCAGAACTACAGGACGACCGTCACACTCGGCCTCACCGACACCTGGCTCGGAATAATAATTCCCTCCCTTTTCAGTGCATCGCAGATGCTCCTTCTCATGGGCTACTTCACAGCACAGGGAAAGGAATGCTATGAGGCGGCGACAATCGACGGGGCGGGAGACCTGAGATACATCTTCTCGATCCTCGTTCCCCTTTCCGAATCGGTAATCCTCACCGTCTTCATCCAGACGCTCATCACATCATTCAACAGCTATCTCTGGCCACTCCTCGTAACGAACAGATCCTCGTCGAGGACCATCCAGGTCGCACTGAACATGCTCGGCTATGCCGAGAGCGGAGAGCGCGGTGCGCTCAGCGCAACAATAGCAGTGATCACACTGCCCTTCCTCGTCATCCTTGCACTTACAAAGGACAGAATAGAGGAAACACTCATAAGAAAATAAGGAGCTTTCAGGCTATGAAAAGATTTTTATTATCAACAATGATCGCTTTTGTATCGTGCATGCTGCTCACGGCAGGAGGAGCAAAGGAAGAGAAGGAGAAGGTGACCCTCTGGCACTCCAGCCAGGGCAGTGCACTCACCACCTTCGAGGAGATCGTCGACACATTCAACGAAACCATCGGAGAGGAGAAGGGAATCGTAATCGAGGCTGTCTACCAGGGGAAGGCCAACGATGTCCTGACTAAGGTCAATGCAGCTCAAGGAACATCCACCCTTCCCGATATCGCAATGATGGACGCGACAGCGGCACTCGACATGAACAACACAGACTCGATAGTGACAATTGAAAAGCTCGGCATCGACACGTCATCCATCCTCCCTGTGGCACTTGCTTCATTCACATCAGAAAAGGGAACCATCGCTCTTCCCTTCAATGCCTCAGCCCTACTCTACTACTATAACAAGACTCTCTACGACGAGAAGGGCCTCTCTTCTCCTCTGACGATCGACGACATGACAAGCTCGGCACCTATTCTCGGCGAGAAGGACGCAGGCGGCAGCCTCACCGTCTCGGCATTCTCGGGAATCCCGACAACATACGAACTCACATACTTCATAGCTCAGCAGACGGGCGGGACATACCTTGTGAACAACAGAAACGGACATGACGGCACGGCGACAGAGGTCCTCTTCGGAAAGGAGGGAACATACAGGGCATTTCTCGAGAAGTGGCAGAAGCTCTTCGAAACAGGTTACTGCGACGCACTTTCAAGCGGTGTCAGCGATGACTTCATAGCAGGGCGCACTGCAGCAATGCTTGCATCATCCTCAAACCTCACACGCATTCTCTCATCCGTCGGTGATTCATTCGAAGTCGGGGTCAGTCGTGTTCCTCTCGTAAATGAAACGTCGAACGGAAAGGCTGTGGCGTCGGGAGGAGCGCTCTTCGCATTCACAGAATCGGAGGCCGTGAAGACCGTCCTCGAATACCTCGTAAGCCCTGATGTGCAGGCAAAGTGGAGCGAGGAGACAGGATACGTTCCCGTGAATATGGAGACCTACACTTCAGAAGCATATTCGGCATTCCTCAGCAATAATCCCCTCTACAGAACAGCACTCGATTATCTTGTCGAATCAGACGGGAGCATGGTCAACGTCTGGCTTCCGTCGGCATACACCATCTATTACTCGTTCCAGAAGAACGTTGCCGATGTCGTGAACGGCACTCTCGCCATCGATGACGCAGTTACGGCGATGGAGAAGACGGTGCAGGATGCACTCGACACATACAACAGACAGAATTAGTCCCCGCTTCTGAAGAAGATACACTTAGTCCTGTACTGACAGCTTATGCAGCTGGAACCCGGGCACTCACGGAACGATCCGTCCTCCGCCTCTTCCAGCTGTTTTATATGCCACTCCAGCTCTTCTATGTGCTTTTTGAGGTCATTGACCTTCTCGACATCATCACTGAGTTTCTTACGGTACTGCCTCAAGAGCTCGCTGCGCCTTATATTGCCGCTCTCATCCTCCTTTCTGAGGCTGATTATTCTCTTGATTTCCTCAAGGGAGAATCCGAGTGCCTTGAGCTCCTTGATCCTCTTGAGATAGACAAGATCCGATGATGAGAAGCTGCGCTGGCCGCCCTTGCTCCTCTCCTCGGGAAGGAGTCCCAGTTCCATGTAATAGCGTATGGTTCTCGGCGTAAGGCCGCTGAGAGTGGCAATCTCCCCTATGCGGAACAATTTCTTCATAGGGAGAGTATAGAGCACATTACTGCTTTCAGTAAGACTCTGCCGGTACATTATAAGAGGGGCACCCTCCGGTGCCTCCCCTTATTCCATGCAGGTACTTCTTATTTCAGAGCCGAAATAAGTGCGTCGATTTCCGCACCCGTCATGCCGCCGTTCTCAAGATAGCGTCTTGCGCCCTGAGAGAGGGTTTCGGATGTAAGAGTGTCGAGTGTAGTGACACCTGCAATCGTCTTGACCATCTCGTTGATGTTCGTATTCACGATCACGCTGTAGCGCTTTGCGTCAGAGGGAGTGACTCCGTAGTAGTTCTCGTAGCTCTTCATATAGTCAGCGACTATCTCACTGTAGTCGGCGCCCATCAGAGCCTCGAGAAGAGCAGATGTAAAGCCCGCCCTGTCCTTTCCTTCCGTACAGTGCACGAGAAGAGGAGTCTCGAAGCCTCCTCTCACGAGCTCTGCAATGCCGGCAGTAAGGTCGTTTCTGAACGACGAAGACGAGAAGTCAACAGGCATATTGAGAGCGATGACCTTACCGTTTTCCCAGAGCGAGAGATAGTACGGACTCGCAAAGTCATCTCTGATGACGTAAGACTGAATCTCCTCATCGGAGTCTGCGAGGTTGAGAACGGACTTGATGCCGACGGATGCGATGAGTCTGTCACACCATGCCGCCCTGTTGTGCTCGTTGTTGACAGGCGAGCATGAACGGTAGAGTCTTCCCGGTGCGATATCACCAGCGGTGATTTCTCTGAAGTTCGCATATACCTCATCGGATGAATAGTCGTCACGGCTGTCCGTATAGCTGAGGGAGTTGATGACCTGTGTCTCGAGAGCCCCGCCCTTCGTGTTAAGGCTGATTTTCACCGTGTCCCCGATATTGAGTCCCGCAACTTCATATATCTTACCGTAGTTGATGCATGCGGCGACTGTCTCGTGTCCGGGATAAGCTCTCAGAAGAGGCTCACCCTTTGCAACATAGTAACCGTTGTAGAACGGAATGTTCTCGAACCTGTAGCCATTACTGAATTCAAGGTCGACTGTGTCGCCCAGTTCATAGCCGTCCGAGAGTATCTTCTCGATTGTGAGGTCGAGCGTCGCATGTCCGTATTTTTCGAATGCAGTGATTGTCGCTTCCTCTACAGGAAGTGTCACCTCCGTGTAAACGGGCATCTCCTTTACAGGATGAGCCGTAACAGATGCGAAGGAAAGCAGCAGAATCAGAAATAATGCCAGTAGTTTCTTCATATATTCTCCTTTTTATGAAGACATTCTACATCAACAAATGCAAAGAGGAAATCAAAAACTAAAAAAAGAGTAAAATCGTCAAATTCGTGGCATGTTTTCATCCGACCATCGTCAAATTCGTGGCATGTTTTCATCCGACCATCGTCAAATTCGTGGCATGTTTTCATCCGACCATCGTCAAATTCGTGGCATGTTTTCATCCGACCATCGTCAAATTCGTGGCATGTTTTCATCCGACCATCGTCAAATTCGTGGCATGTTTTCATCCGACCATCGTCAAATTCGTGGCATTTTTTCTTTTCCACATTGTCGGATTCGTACCTTTATACTATACTAATTGTCGAGGTGGAATGCAGATATGCTGAAAAGAAAAATCTATGATGTTCTTGTGGAGTGGAAAAAGGCCCATAAAAATGAATGTCTTCTGATAAACGGAGCCAGACAGGTAGGAAAGACATATATCATCGAAAGGTTCGGAAAAGATAACTACAAACAGTATGTCTACATCAATTTTCTGGAATCGAAAGAACTCAGGAATATATTTGAAGGCTCCCTTGAACCGGTGGAGATATACAAGCGCATCTCGCTGTATATCCCCGGTGTCAGACTGATTGAGAATGATACATTGATTTTCATCGATGAAATCCAGATGTGTCCGAGAGCAAGAACCGCACTGAAGTTTCTGGCCCTCGACAGAAGATTTGACGTCATCGCTTCAGGCTCCCTTCTCGGCATTCATTACAACCGCCACATAGACGACAATGAAAGCGGGAGAGAAATCTCGATACCGGTGGGATACGAACGTGAGATCACGATGTACAGTCTTGATTTCGAAGAGTTTCTCTGGGCCAATGGTGTCGGCGAAGATGCCATAGCCACACTCAGAGGCTATTTTGAGAGAAGAGAGAAGGTCCCTTCCAATGGGGAGAACGGAATTAACGAAAGATATTTGCAATACCTCAGAGAATATATGGTCGTAGGGGGGATGCCCGAAGTTGTCAACTGCTACCTTGAGAGTCATAATTTCCAGAAGGTTTATAATACACAGCAGAAGATATTCAGATCCTACGAGGACGATATCGAACAATATGCAAAGAATTCAGAAAAGCCGAAAATCAAGGCGGTTTACAAGTCTATTCCCAGACAGCTGGCCAAGGAGTACACAAAGTTCCAGTACAAAACCGTGGAAAGGAACGGGAACACCAAAAAGTACGGCAACTCCCTGGCCTGGCTCGAGGATGCGGGTCTCGTTTCCCTGGTAAGGAATGTCACGCTTCCCGAAATGCCTCTGAAAGCCTACGAAATGGATGATTCCTTCAAACTCTATACGACAGATATCGGGCTTACAACAAGCATGTACGGTTTCGAAACACAGAAGGCTCTCCTTCTGGGCACACTGAAGGGACATGCAAAAGGGGGAATTTATGAGAATCTTATATTCGACATACTCATCAAGAGAGGCTTCATCCTCAACTATTTCAAGAAAAAGGATAATACCCAGGAGATAGAATTCATATTCGAAAGGGACGGTGCTGTGATTCCGGTGGAGGTGAAGTCAAAGAGAGGATCAACTGAATCATTGAATGAATTCATGTTGCAGTATAAGCCTCCGTATGCATATAAGCTGATTGACGGAAATCTCGGAGTCGACGAAGGCAAAATAACCATTCCGCAGTATATGGCCATGTTCATATAATGACCTTATTGTATTATCTCTCAATTTCTCCTGATGATCATGAGCAGACTTCCCGACACTGCTCTCAGGAAAAGAAAGCTGCGACAGGTCTCCGCTAACTTTCCTGCCCTCATATTCCGGGACGCCCAGCTGCGTTCCGGAGAGGATAAATCAGGACATTCGTGGAAGCAGATTACCCCGGTCTCAAGATTGAGAGGGCTTAAATGAACAAATTCTGCCCGCGAAAGACGATTTTTTTGACAAAAATCCCAAAAAGACTGCTTTATAAGTATGAGTGAAGAAAAAACAAGATTCAAAGAAGGCGAAGAGCCGAGAGAAAGACTTGAGCGTCTCGGGGCAAGATCGCTCTCTGACCGGGAGCTCGTGATGATTTTAATAGGACAGGGTAACGGAGCGCGCAGTGTCAGCGAGATCAGCGACGAAGTACTGGCGCTACTCGACAGGGGAACGAGCTTTCCCTTGGTGACACTGATGAACATCCCGGGAGTCGGGAGGGCGAAGGGAGCCTCGATTCTCGCGGCGCTGGAGCTTGGACGGAGGAAGAATACCAGGCGGCCGAAGCAGATTCTCCATCCCCTCGATATCTTCCAGGAGGTGAGGCACTATGCCAACCGTAACAGCCAGGAGTACCTCATAGTGCTTTCCCTCAACGGGGCGAAGGAGGTTCTCGATATCACAGTGGCGACGATAGGCTTCGTCAACAGGACCTTCTTCCATCCCAGGGAGGTCTTCTCGGAGCCGTTGAAGAAGAGGGCGACGTCAATTGCGATAGCACACAACCATCCCTCCGGGCAGCTGAAACCGAGCAGTGAGGACATAAATGTGACAAGAAGAATCGCCCTCTCGGGCGAAATCCTCGGCATTAACCTCGTCGACCACATCATCTTTACAGACTCGGCCTACTACTCACTCCTCGAACACGGGGAAATGGAAGGAGTAGACCGATACGTAGAGGGAGAGCTCAGGAGTGCGAAAAAAAGAGAAGAGGCCTTTCTTGCACTGGAGAGAGTCAGATCTTCAGGAAACCCTTGAGGACGAGAAGCGTATTTCTGACGCCGTCGATGTGGCTGCGCTCGTTACAGTGGGAGGCGAAGACGCCCGGCCCGATAAGGGCGTGCCTTATGTCGGCGCCTCCCGAGAGTGCGGCCTCGACGTCCGAGGAGTAATGGGGATAGGTGTCGACTGCATAGGACGCCCCTTCCCTCTTCGCGGCGTCGATGAGAGCACCGACCATCCGGTAGTTATAGGGACCCTTTGCATCCTTTGCGCAGATCGAGACCTCATTCTCGGTGCATGAGCATCCCTCCCCCACGCATCCCATGTCGATGGCAAGGCCTTCGGTCACACCCTCAAAAGCGGAGGACGATGCGCCGTGGCCGACCTCTTCGTATGCCGTTATGTGAACAAGGGTATGACGCTCGAGCTCGATGGAGTTGTCTCTGATATATTTCATGAGTGCGAAGATAATGCCGAGGGAGAGCTTGTCGTCGAGAAAGCGTGACTTTATATATCCGCTCTCAGTTACGTGAGCTCCAGTGAATAGACAGACAGGATCCCCCACTTCGATTCCGAGGGCCTTTGTCTCCTCCTTCGTCTTCACATCCTCGTCGATGACGCATTCGAGAACGCGCCAGGTACGCGGCGAGTTATTGAAATCATCATTGACATGAACGGAAGGATTCGGAATCTGGATGGTCCCTTCATAGACGCGGCCGTCACGAGTGTGGATCCTTACATTCTCCCCCTCGATTCCCACAGGGTGAAGCCCTCCGAGCATATCCATTCTGAGGCGTCCCGAGGGTTTTATCTCGCTTACAATCGCACCGATGGTATCCATATGGGCCATGATGGCAAGGCCGTTATTCCCGTCCTTTCCCCCGAGGTCGATGACGACACCGCCCTTGTTCGTGAGGCGAGAAGAAAAACCGAGAGACTCTGAGAGAGAAACGATAAGAGACGCTACTTCGTCCGTGTAGCCTGTGGGGCTGTCAACCGAGAGAAGCTCAAGCGCCTTTTCTACTGCATAATCAACATATTTCTTATCCATGATGAGGCTATTATAAAACGAAACCTCCACCGGTTAAAGTGGAGGCTGTTTGACGCCGGCTCTCTATCAGAAGAGATTGACGAGCACTGAGAATGCGAGCTTTCCCTGTTTGAACGAGTCAAGGTTCTTGAGATCATCGCCCTTGAAATAATCGATGACAGTTCCGAAGGGAATCTTGTAGTCGACGCTGAGACCGACAGCTCCGATGTTGACGCCGACTGCAGCGCGGGCAAGAAGCTGGGAGTTCTTGAGAACATCGAATGCCTGGCTTACGGGCGCACCTTCAACCATGACGCCGTCACTGCCGAATTCGATCGGAAGAGCATAGCCGACACCGAAAGCAAGATCCACGACTGTGAAGTCGGCACGGATGTTTGCTGTGATGATGGTGTTAAGGACTGTGTTTTCGTTGTTCTTGCCGAAGAGGATGTTTGCAGCGACACCGAAGAGACTGAGATTGAGTCTTGTATCGAGACCGTAGTCGTAGTTCTTTATATCCTTATAGTCGTCAATCTCAGCAATGTTTCCACCGTATCTGGCTGTAGCACCGATCTGGAAAGTGGAAGCGAAAGCACCTGTGCAGACAAGTGCAAGAATGAGAACGATAATGGTTAACTTTTTCATTTTGAATTCTCCTTATCATAAAGGAAGACACCTCTGTTGTGTCCTCCCGGATCACATTATAAACCGATATTGAACCGATATGTTACAAAATTCATCTGGAATGTCTGTCCTTAAGTACATCGACGACTTCGCTGAGCGTGGAATCCTTCTGTGCGAGGAGCACCAGAAAGTGATACATAAGGTCGGCAGCTTCCCCCAGGAAGAGATCCTTGTTGTCGTCCTTGCTTGCAATGATGAGCTCGACAGCCTCCTCGCCCGTCTTCTGTGCAATGCGGTTGAGACCGCGTGAGAAGAGATGATTGGTGTAGCTTCCCTCGCTGGGATTGAGTCTTCTGTCCTGGATTACAGATTCAAGGTAGAAGAGGAACTCGGGGGAGGAGAAATCACCCGGCTGGTTATCCTCGCCGAAGCATGTGTCGCTTCCCGTATGACAGACAGGTCCCGACGGCATTGCCTTTATAAGGAGGGTGTCGCCGTCGCAGTCGACGAGAATCTCCCTCACTTTTATGTAGTTGCCGCTGTTTTCGCCCATCACCCTTATACGGCCCTTGGAGCGTGAGTAGAATGTGACAAGACCTCTCTCTATAGTCAGTCTGTAGGCCTCCTCGTTCATGAAGCCGACCGTAAGGACATTGCGCGTGACGGCATCCTGGATGACTGCTGGCACCAGACCGTCCTTGTATTTTGAGAAGTCTATCGTCATTTTTTCCTCTTTCTTACGTTAATGTTTGTTCAGTATCTGATTTTTATAATCGGGTTGTCAACAAGAAACAGTAACCCAAAAGAGGAAAAAACCTGTGTGAAGTCTATAGTCTTGAAAGAGTTATTTTATCTCTTCGTAATCAACGGTGACACTTTTCTCCGCCTTCTTCGTCTCTCTTACGAGTATGAATACCCTGACACCCCAGATGAATACACATACACCTGCAATGATGAGGATGATTCCGAAGACGTTCATCAGCGTCTGGCCCACAAATGCGGGGAAGATGAAGAGCAGAACTGCCGCTACGATGTAGACGATGCCGTTGCCGTTGAAAAGAGTACTGAGGTCAGAATAGGGCTTGAGACGGTGGTTCTCGATAAGGTTCACGATACCCGTATAGAGGAAGCCTGCGGCTATCACATAGATTACGCCCTTCATGATTCCGTCGCTGTTGTTCTTGAGGAAGGCAAGGGCGAATATGAGAGCAAGAGCTCCCAGGAAAGCGGAGATGATGCCGTCGAGAAGCATCGTGAACTTGATTTTCTTCTGCTCCTCCGTATCTATAGGCGAGCCGTTGACGACGACCTTCACAGCCTTTCTGCTGAAGCGGAGGGCGTCGATGAGCTTCCTGCAGCCGCGGAAGGCAAGAATGATGGAGAAAGCGACGGCCGCAATATTGAGGACGGTCGCCGGCGCGACGATGACGAAAACACCGAAGAGCAGTGCTATGATGCCGGAAAGCCAAAAAAGAATCGCACTTTTCATTTTTTTAAATTCCTTACTACCTAAAATATGACATCAAAAAGGGAAATCGTGTAGAAAAAACTTTTCATTATGATAAACTTTCCACATGCGATACCTGCTTTTTGATGCAGATCAGACGATCTGGGACTTCAATGCTACAGAGAAAATAGGTTTAGGAGCAGTATTCTCCAGCTTCTTTATTCCGATGTCGAAGGAAATGATCGACGCATACATGGCCGGAAATCTCCTCTGCTGGCGTGACTACGAGGACGGAAGGCTGACGCTGGAGGAACTTGAAGTGAAGCGCTGGAGGCTCTTCTTCGAAAGAACAGGAAAAGAGGACGGGAACGCAGAAGAAGCGGCTTTTCTCTTCAAGGAGGCACTCGCTCATAACGGGATCCTTCTTCCGGGAGCAGAGGAGTTTCTCACCTCCATTTCTGAACGTCCGAAATCGCTTGTGACAAACGGAATAGCCTCTATACAGCGTCAGAGACTCAAGGATACCGGATGCGATAGGCACTTCGAAAACATCTTCATCAGCAGCGAAATCGGCTACCATAAGCCGCAGAAGGAGCTCTTCGCCTACGTTCTGAAATCCCTTGGAAAAAATGCGGACGAATGCGTCATGATAGGCGACAGCATCCACAGCGACATAGAGGGCGCGGCAGGAGCCGGAATCGAGAGCATCTACCTCAATTTCGAAGGAAGGAAGGCTGAGGAGGCTACATGGTCTGTTTCTTCATACGATGAGCTCAGGGCCCTCATCGAGACCATATAAGTCGCCCTGCTTCATCCCCCTCTCCTTCATGTATTCGTCGAGTGTCCTCAGAAAAAGGGATTTATCCATGAAGTGCCTGGGCTCTAGAAGACGGTGCATCGGAGTGTCACATACGAGGCGCTCGACAATGATGTCTCCTCTGAGGTGCCTCAGGGCAAGAACAGAGTTCTCGAGGTGCCTTCTCGTCGATGACGATACAACTTCGCCGTCGAAGAAGCCATCGGCGATCTTCGTTCCCCCTGCGATATGGAGGTTGTGTATCTTCACACCCTCGGCCCCGCTAACATTAACGCACCTTACTGTATCAAGGTAATCCTTCCTTCCCTCCCCCGGAAGCCCGAGTATTATGTGAGTCGACACCCTGAGGCCGTAGGAGTGGGCCCTCTCCGCCGCCTCCATATAACAGAGGGCGGTGTGTCCCCTGTTGATACGCCTCAGCGTCTCGTCGTTCGCACTCTGGAGTCCGAGCTCCACCCATACCTCCCTCTGAGGAGTTATGTATGAAGAAAGGAGCCTGCACACATCATCAGCCATGCAGTCGGGCCTCGTGGAGACGATGAGCTCGCTGAAGGGATAGTACTCCAGTCCCTTGTCGTAGACCTTTCTGAGGTTGTCGATTGTATCGTAGGTATTGGTCCAGCTCTGGAAGTAGAGTGCAGCCTTTTCGGCCTTATAGCGCCTCTTTATAAACTCAAGCCCCTTCTTTATCTGGGCCTCGATCGAGGCATAACGCACATTAATCGTCCCCGCAACGCCGGCATCAAAGGAGGAGGAGCGCGTGAAGGAGCTCTCGCTTCTTCTCTGATAGACGGCGACGCTTCCCGTCCCGTCGCAGAATGCGCAGCCCCCGGAGTGATCGGTCCGGCGGTTGGGACAGTTGAAGCCCCCGTCGACCCCCACACGGTAGAACGGAGTGCCGTACTTCCTATCCAGATAGTCTTTATAGCTGTTCCAGCTTGAATACATAGCCGGATTCTAATTGTTATCGAAAAACTTATCTACTTCTTCGTTGAATGCGTCCGCCTTTCTGTATGCAATGAAATGGTCGCCCTCGACAAAGACAAGTGTGCTTTTCCTTATTGAGCGTGCGATGAGCCGGGTGTGTGAGCGGAGGATCATATCATCCGTTCCCGCTATCACAAGAACGGGCATATCGAGAGAAGAGAGTGCGGAGGGCGGAATATCGGGCTCGTCGATCATCAGCCTCATGAGGGAGGCTGTCCTCTCGTCACCTTTCTCGAGAGCTGCCTTATATTCATTCTCAATCCACCTGTTGACACTCCTCTTACATCCCGACGGAAAGAGATTAGCGCCGTTGAGAATAAGCTTCTCCACCATCTGTGGATGCCTGAGGGCGAAGAGAAGGGCGATGTTGCCGCCGTCGGAGAAGCCGAGAATGGAGGCTCTCTCTATCCCCTTCTCTCTCATGAAGAGGTAGAGATCGTCCGCAAACTGGCTTATCGTGAACGGTTTCTCGCCCCGCGGCGAGAGGCCGTGTCCGCGCGTATCGAGTGCGATGACACGAAAGCGGCGGGAAAAATGTTCGATCGCGGACGAGAAGGAGG
>CAVACS010000042.1:0-18347 GCA_963587105.1 Anaerovoracaceae bacterium
ATACACTCTCGAGGGAGACACACTCACACTCAACTATCCCGAGCAGACGGACGCATTCCTCCTCGGAGCACTCGAAGCACTGAGAGCTGAGGCAGTTGCTTTCATCGATTTTCTTGAAAAGACTGTCGTGAAGGCTGAAGCTGCAGTCGAAACAGCGGTACCTGCCGCAGAGGCAGTTGCATCTCCTGCTCTAGAAACAACAGATAGTGCAGTAGCACAGGAAGTATCTGCAGAAACAGTTCCTGCTCTTACGTCAGATGCTGTAGTCCCGACTCCCTCTGCCGAACTTGAAAAGAAGACAAATGGAGTCTTCAGCTACGATATTACTCTGGGAGTCAAGGGCAAGTTCGTCTATTACAAGGGAAGCGATCATATCTATCCGACACTCTCATTCTCGATGCGGAAATCATTCTATGAAAAGTTCTTCCTCGAGGCGGAAGCCGATGTGTTTTCCTATGTACTGGAAGACAAGCTTTACGCTGTAGGAGGAGTAAACCTCTATGCCGGATACATTGTTCCTGTCAGCTCTTTCGATATTTACTTCTCTATCGGTCTCAGATACCAGCTTGCATCGAAGACATCGTCCTTCAAGAGCGGAATGTCGTTTGTACTCGGTGCCGGACTTGACTGGAAGATAACCGAACATGTCATAGCGGGGGCAGGATACGAGTATTCCAATTCGACTTCGCACTTCAGAGTCTACGCGAAATACAGATTCTGAAAGAGGCTCTGCTTCCCGATGCCCCGGTCTCTCCGGGGCATTTGTCTTTCTCAATATATTTGCTTATTATTTGGGGTATGGATGATTCAATGAAACTTGCGGTACTTATCGATGCGGAGAATATCTCGTACCGGTATGTAGATATAATAATGGATGAACTTGCCAAGGAAGGCACTATAACATACCGCCGTATCTACGGCGACTTCGCTTCTTCTACGACGAAAGGATGGAAGGATACTCTACTTGAGAATTCCATCATTCCCGTCCAGTCCTTTCCCTATACGAGCGGAAAGAACAGTACTGATACGACGATGGTCATTGACGCTATGGATATCCTCTATACAGGGAAGGTCGACGGCTTCTGTCTCGTCTCCTCCGACTGTGATTTCACGCGCCTCGCATCACGATTGAAGGAAGCGGGGATGAAGGTCATCGGAATGGGGGAGCAGAAGACTCCCGCCGCTTTCGTTGCTGCATGCTCGGAGTTCAAATACCTCGATCTTCTCCTTTCCGAGAGTCAGGGGGAGGACAAGAAGGAGAAGAACGAGAACAGGGAGAGGAAAGCCGGCGCCATAGCAAGCGAGAAGACAATCGCACGTTTCATCAAGGGCCTTGTTGACGAGTGTGAAAACGATAAGCTTAACATCTCCACAATAGGAAATGCACTCAAGAACAAATATACTGATTTCGACTGCCGTAACTACGGCTACAAGAAGCTCTCGTCATTCCTCGAACACCTGGGATACACAGTGAAAAGGAATAATCTCATCCTTGAGTAATAGGGGCTGAAGTACATGAGAAAGGGACGGTTGAAGCCGTCCCTTTAAAGTCTCAGAAACTGCGTCCGCAGCAGTTCTTGTATTTCTTTCCGCTGCCGCAGGGGCACGGGTCGTTGCGTCCGACCTTCGGACTGTCACGCCTGACTGTAGTTCCCGCCGCTTCAGACTGCGAAGCGACTGCCGTTCCCCCTTTTCTTTCCGACATGACGCTCTCCATCTCCCTGTGGACTGTCTGGAGCTTCTTCTCCCTGTTTTCGTCGCGCCTCGGGCCGTTTACCTGGAACCTTACAAGAACTGCAGCCTTGCATACAGCTTCACTGATAGCGCCAAGCATTTCCTCGAATGCGTCGGATGCGGTGTTCTTGTATTCGACGAGGGGGTTCTTCTGTGCGTAGCTCATGAGTGAGGCCGCATCCCTCAGTTCATCGAGTGCATCAAGGTGGTCGATCCATCTCTTGTCGATGTTCTTGAGATATATGTACCTGAGATAGTCGTTGAAGATGTTCTCCCCGACGAAGTTCTTCTTTGCCTCGATGAGGGAGATGATCTTGTTCTCGAAACTCTCCTTATCCTTGATGTCCTCGCTGTTGAATGAGGCACCGTAGACACGCTCTAGTCCTTCGAGGACCTTTCTTTCATCTCCACCTGCTTCTTCGTAGATGTCGTCGATGAGGTTTCTGTTGTTATCCTCTACACGCTTCGTAAGGTCTGTCGAGACGAGTATCTCGTCCCTCTGTGAGTAGATGAAGTTTCTCTGTTCATTGAGTACGTCATCGTACTCGAGAAGCCTCTTACGGATGGCGAAGTTTCTCTCCTCGACCTTCTTCTGTGCGTTCTCGATTGCGGAGTCGAGCATCCTGTGATGTATGGGCTCGCCTGTATTGAGTCCCATCCTTCCCAGCATCTCCTTCATTCCGTCACGTGCAAAGAGCCTCATGAGATTGTCGTCCAGCGATATGTAGAATTGTGATACCCCCGGGTCTCCCTGACGGCCGCTTCTTCCTCTCAGCTGGTTGTCGATACGTCTCGATTCATGCCTCTCGCTTCCGATGATGTAAAGACCTCCGAGGGCTTTCACCTCCTCGTATGCCTTCCTGTACTCCGGCATTATCTCTTCCTTTGCCTTCTTGAGTTCCTCGGCTGAAGCGTCTGTTCCGACCCTTTTCATTGCGAGATGCTCCGGGCTTCCTCCCAGCTTAATATCGGTTCCTCGTCCGGCCATGTTGGTCGCGATTGTAACCGAGCCCTTCGCCCCGGCTTCACCTATGATGTATGCCTCCCTGGCATGGTTCTTCGCATTGAGAACCTCATGCCTTATTCCGGCCCTGAGGAGAAGGGCGGAGAGCTTCTCGCTCTTCTCGATCGATGTCGTGCCGATTAGAATTGGCTGGCCTGTGGCATGTATTCTCTTCACGTCCTCGACGATTGCCGCATACTTGAAGGCCTCGCTGTAGAATGTGAGGTCACACTTGTCTATACGGGCAACGGGAAGATGCGTCGGGATGACGACTACATCAACGCCGTAGATCTCCTTGAATTCGACTGCCTCTGTATCTGCAGTACCAGTCATGCCGCTGATCTTGTCATACATACGGAAGAAGTTCTGGAATGTGATCGTTGCAAATGTCTTGCTCTGACCCTTTACTTTCACATTCTCTTTGGCTTCTATAGCCTGATGAAGACCCTCCGAGTAGCGCCTTCCGGGAAGCACACGTCCCGTGAACTCGTCTACTATCTGCACTTCCCCGTCCTTTACAAGGTAATCCACGTCCCTTGTATAGAGATACTGCGCTCTCAGAGCCTGCGTCACATAATGTACGAGTTCGAAGTTGTTTCCGTCGTAGAGAGAGTAGGTGGTGTTGCCGTTCTCGTCCTTTCCCGCTTCCAGGATGCCTGTCTTTCTGAGAAGCTCCTCCATCTTCGTCATGCCCTGTTTAGTGACTGTGACATTCTTGTTCTTCTCATCGATCTTGTAGTCGCCTCTGTCGTCGAAGGACGCATAGAGCTCCCTGTCCATCTTCTCGATCTGACTCAGCTCGTAGTATGTTCCCGTCTCCGGATCCTTCTCGCATTCCTTGAAGTAGGGGACTATCGACTTCGCGGCCATGACCTTGGGTGTGTCATCCTCCGCCTGGCCGGAGATGATGAGAGGCGTTCTCGCCTCGTCTATGAGAATGGAGTCGATTTCGTCGATTATGCAGTAGTGATGCTCGCTCTGTATCTTGTGCGCCATGCTCTGCTTCATGTTGTCGCGAAGGTAGTCGAAGCCGAACTCGTTGTTCGTTCCGTATGTTATGTCGCACGCGTATGCCCTTCTTTTGGCTTCCTCGTCCTGCCCCGGTATTACGACGCCGACTGTGAGACCGAGGAAACGGAATATGGAGCCCATCCACTCTGCGTCACGCTGTGCCAGGTAGTCATTGACTGTCACGATATGGACGCCTTCTCCCGTTAGTGCGTTCAGATACGCCGCGGGAACAGATGTGAGAGTCTTTCCTTCACCGGTCTTCATTTCGAGGATCGAGCCCTTGTGGAGCACCACCGCACCCATGATCTGCTCGTCATAGTGCTTCTCTCCGATGCATCTCCAGCTTGCCTCCCTTGCAAGTGCGAATGCTTCGGGAAGAAGGTCGTCAAGGCTTCTTCCGCCTCTGACTTCCTCTTTCCACTTTTCTGTCTGCAGAGGGAAATCCTCATCCCCGAGGCCTTCCGCCCATGAATAGTAACTTCTGCATTTATCTACAACAGGCCTCAGCCTCTTGATATCTTTTTCCTGTTTTGTTCCGCCGAACAGCTTCATTAAGAAATTAGCCATAGGAAGATAATAACCAAAAAGGGGGCAATCGGGTAGAGAGCGGGGATGAATTTTGAAGAATAGAGTAGAAAAGAGGGGGAATGTTGGGTTAAAATGACACTATGGACTGGACTTTTACAATAGGCTCACTGAGCTTCGGAATTTTCGATATAATCCTCGTCGCACTCACTCTCATTTCGGGAATAAGCGGTTTCGCGATAGGACTCTCGCGCTTTGCATTCAAGATTCTGGGCTATGCGCTCTCGTTCCCCGTGGCGCTGCTCTTTGTAGAGCCGCTTTCTTCTTTCATATCGACAAAGCTGAACACCCCGCTCTTCATAACGGCACTCATATCATACGTGGTGCTCTGTCTCATAGTCTTTCTGATTTTCAAGCTTATAGGTAACCTCCTGGGCACGACAATGGAGACGCTGTCGCTGGGATGGATTGACAGCCTTCTGGGCTTTATCGTCGCCGCACTCATTTCAATAATCATCGTCTTTCTTCTGCTTGAAGTCTGTTCACTTCAGAAGTTTGTGGATTTTCTCCCTCTCAAGGAGAACTCGTTCTTCTACATGAATGTCTACCTTCCTCTCTTCCCGTCTGTCGAGAGGGCATTCAAAGGAGCGCTTCTTGGCCTTTGAAAACACCGCCGTCATGCAGAGCCGGATTGCCGGAGTGCTGGAGAGGAATATAAAGGACTCTCTTCTGCCGCAGTCGCTTCTTTTTGCCGGACATCCCGGCTCCGGAAGGCTTACTACGGCACTTGATCTTGCGTTCTATCTGACCGGAGATAGACGGGACATACTGCGTTCAGCATCGGTTATCTATTTCCCGTCCCGTCCCCTCAGTGCGAGGGTGAAGGCTGCAGTCAACATCTTCTCGAAGGACAGAAGCGATGCCTCGAGGCTCTTTCTTCTCGAGACGCTGCGTCTTGTAAACATGCAGTACAACGCAGTTCTTGCCCCTTCGATGAACTCCTCTACGTCGTCTCTTTTCCAGAAGGCATCGGCCACAGATGAATTCCTCTGCTCTATAGAGGACAGAAGGGAGATTACAGACGAAGACGTAAAGACCCTTGAAAGCCTCAGGATAACAGGCGATGAGAAGTATCTCTATGGCGGGAAGAAGAATCCCTCTGCCGTATCTATCGATCAGCTCAGGCTCATAAAGGAATGGATGTCGTTCGGCAGCGGAGAGAAGGTCGTCATCATCGAGGATATAGAGAGTGCGACAGAGGGTGCGAAGAACTCCATACTCAAGATGCTTGAGGAGCCCGAGGAACACTTTACTATCATACTTGTCTCCTCCGAGAGCCAGAGGATAATGGAGACCATCCTCTCGAGGGTGAGGAAGTTCAATTTCCCTCCGCTTACCGAGGCTAAGATATCGTCACTTCTGAAGTCGAGGTTCAACCACTGGGAGGATTATCCGTCATTCGACGCATTCTACTTCTGCCGCGGCAACGACAGTGCCTCCGTCGAGGCATGTGACAGGGCCGTGAAGGACTATGCAGATATCATCTCCTCAGGCACTTTCATCACGAGGGAGAAGGAGGAGGAGATCAATAAGCTTCTCGAGAGCCTCTCGGCCTACAGCTATTTCAGGCTTCGTCTGACACAGGAGATCGAGAGCCGCCTCAGAAGCGGGAAGATAACGGCTCTGAGAGCGAGAAGGGTACTCACCATTCTGCGCTCCTGGAGCGAAGGAATCGAAACATACAATATGAGCGAGAGAGCTGCTCTCGACTACATAATAAGGGAGTCACAGATTGCCGAATAAACTCTTGAAGAAATTCATCGAGGATCTCTCCTCGTGTCCTGTGGACGAACTGAAGAACCTTGTTGGCAAGGCTGTCGAGGAGGAGGATATTCTCTATTCACTCTTCGACTCCCTTCCCGACGGACATCTCGTCATGAACAGAGACTGCACTGTCGTCTTTGCAAATCAGAAAGCACGTTCCTCGATTCCGTATAAGCGTTCCTCGCGCTCGATTGAGGGCCTTGCTATCGAGGAATGCATATCAGATAAGGATATATCACGCTTTGTGAAAAGCGTGCTCAGAGGTGAGGAGAAGAGCCAGGAGAGGGACTTCTCACTGCAGAGCGGAAACGAGGTAAGGGTCTACCGTGTATCATTCATGAAGATAGACAGCGACAGGGACTGCTATGTCGATGTAATCATCCGTGAAATAACCGATTCCATCAGAAAGGAGACAAGACTGAGGCGCAGCGAGTCGCTTGCAAGCATGACGACTATGGCCGCCGGTGTGGCACATGAGATAAAGAATCCCCTTGCCGCAATGAAGATACATACCCAGCTGATGCGTAAGACGCTGCAGAAGAGGGGGAGCATGACTGAAAAGGAGGCCGACACCTTCCTCTCCGTCATAGAAGAGGAGATCGAACACCTGAATAAGATCGCCGTGGACTTCCTCTTCGCCGTCAAGCCCATGGACGTCACACTCAAGAAGGAGAATCTCAATGAGATAGTGAGCTCGGTGCTCTCATTCCTGGAACCGGAGGCAGAGGAGAAGAAGATAGAAATATCGGAGCTTCTCTCGTCCTTCATCCCGAATATCGAACTCGATTCGAGGCTCGTCAAGCAGGCTCTTCTCAATCTCATACAGAATGCATTCGCCGCAATGGAGGGGGGAGGAAAACTTACAGTATCGACAAAGCTCGACGGAGACTATGTCTCTGTGCGCATTTCAGATACAGGCTGCGGAATAGAGGAGGAGAAGATGGCCAAGATCTTCGAACCCTACTATACGACAAAGGCAAGCGGAACGGGGCTGGGGCTTACACTTGTCTACAAGATAATGAAGGAGCACCACGGTGACATTCATGTTACGAGCCGCATCGGCAGGGGTACGACATTCCAGCTTGACTTCCCGATTCCGGTAAGCGAAAGGAAGGCCATAGGGGAGGGCGTGAAATGAGTACAATCCTTGTTGTAGATGACGAGAAGAACATCGTCAGCGGACTCAAAGCCACATTCGAACTTGAAAACTACAAGGTAATAACGGCCGAAAACGGACTCGAAGCATGGAATGCCGTCAATTCAAACGACGTCGATCTTGTCATAACCGACCTCAGAATGCCGGTGATGACAGGCGACGAGCTTGTACGCAGAATCAGTGCCGCGTACCCCCGTCTTCCAGTGATCGTCCTTACCGGTCACGGCACAATCGAGAATGCCGTAGACTCGATGAGGGACGGAGCCGTCGACTTCTACACAAAGCCCGTCGACATAGACAAGCTCCTTCTTGTCGTGAAGAAATGCCTCGAGAACTCCTCGCTTGCCGAGCAGAACAGAGCACTTACACAGGAGATCGAGAAACTCAGAAGCGAGCAGAAATATTCGAAGATAATAGGACGCAGCGAGAAGGTCGAGAAGCTCATGGACATCATCCGCGCCGTCGCTCCGACGAAGACGACTGTCCTTATCGAAGGAGAGTCGGGAACGGGGAAGGAACTTGTGGCAGACGCCATCAGAGAGCTTTCGCAGAGGCGTGACAAGCCCTTTGTCAAGGTCAACTGTGCATCCCTTTCCTCGTCGCTTCTGGAAAACGAGCTCTTCGGTCATGAGAAGGGTGCATTCACGGGTGCGGTGAAGGATGCCAGGGGACGCTTTGAGCTGGCATCGGGCGGCACTATCTTCCTCGACGAAATCGGAGAGATAGACGAACAGACCCAGATAAAGCTTCTCAGAGTCCTCGAAAACCGTGAGATAACCCGCGTCGGAGGCGAGAAGCCGATAGAGGTGGATGTGAGAGTCATTGCGGCAACGAACAAGGATCTCAGGAAGCTTGTAGAGGAGGGTAAGTTCCGCGAGGACTTCTACTTCCGTCTCAATGTCGTGAGTATAACCGTCCCGCCGCTGAGGGAGAGAAAGGATGACATAGAGCTTCTTGCGCTCTCCTTTGTGAAGAGCTTTGCCGAGGAGAACGGAAAGAAGATAGACGGAATAAGCGCCGCGGCACGGAATGCACTGATATCGTACTCCTGGCCGGGTAACATCCGTCAGCTCAAGAATGCCATAGAATCGGCAGTAGTCTTCGCAAGGGGGCGGACAATAGAGCTCTATAACCTTCCACAGTACATAACGGAGAGCAGGGGCCACAGGGAGACAAGCGTCACCATAACGCTTCCTTCGACTCTTGCCGACGCCGAGAAGGAAGTCATACTCGGAACCCTTGACTACTGCAACGGCAACAAGAGTACGGCAAGCAGGGTCCTTAAAATAGGAAGGAAGACGCTCCACAGAAGACTGAGGGAATGGAATGTAGCCTGTGATGAGGAGGAGGATGATGCAGAGGACGAAGATGACAAGTGAGGATATATTCTCCCCGTTCGGACTCCTGAAGAAATCCTTTCCCTCGTTTTCATACCGCGCCGATCAGGAGAAGATGGCGAAGAATGTCGAGAAGGCCTTCGAGGAGAAGAGGGGATGTCTCATAGAGGCGGGAACCGGAATCGGAAAGTCGTTTGCCTATCTCGTTCCGGCCATTCTTCTCACCGAAAACGATCCCGATACGAGGGTTGTCGTTGCAACAAGTACGATAACCCTCCAGAAACAGCTCTTCGACAAGGACATCCCGTTTCTCTCCTCTATGCTCGACATTCCGGTAAAAGCTGCAGTCCTCTACGGACGCTCGAACTATATCTGTAAGCGCAAGCTCACCGAAATCAGGGATAAATTGCCGCTTCTTTCACTCGACGACTCCACGCCCGAATGCAGACTCCTCAGGTGGTGTGACAAAAGCGCGAGCGGAAGCCGCAACGATATACACGACAGGGAGACGGCCAGGCTTGCCTCTGATTATGCATGTGACGAGAAGGACTGCCTCAGGGGACACTGTCCGTTCTATCAGGAGTGCTTCATGTACAATGCACGCCGGAGGGCCCAGAGTGCGAAGATCGTCGTCACGAACCATCACATGGTGCTCATCGACGCCCAGATAAGGTGGGAGAACAACGAGGATTTTTCAGAGAGTGTGATTCTTCCTCAATATACACATCTTGTGCTGGATGAGGCACATCACATCGAGACCGAAGCGACAGAGCTCTTCTCAATGAGGATATCTCGAGCGGGAATAAACGAGGATCTTGATTTTCTCTCCCATAAGTCAAAGGCGTTCGGCAACAAGACAATCATCGAGTTCCTCTCCCCCTGCGATACATCAAATGAGAGATTCTTCACGAAGAACTTCGAGAGTCTCAGACTTCGCATCCATACGCTCGCATCCCGCGCATTCTCACTCTACTCGAAGCTGATCGCCTCCTCTTCGAAACAGCGCTCGGTGCTTCTAGACGAGAACTTCTTTTCATCCTTCAGAGAGGAGCTTCTGAAGACAGAGATGCTTACAGACGAGATGAAGAGCCTCGGGCTCGATCTCGCCTCCTTCTATGAAACAGATAACGAGGCTTTCCTTCCCTATGTCGAAAGGGTGAAGATGACAGGATTGCGACTCCAGGGCTACGCCGATGCCGTGAAGGCGTTCATACGCTTCAACGCGTTCGATAAACTCATAGCCTATGCAGAAACAGCTGAAGGCGGAGAGTACGAGATCGTGCTCTCTCCGCTTCTTGCAGGTCCCCTCATAAAGGAGAGGCTCCTTGATAAGCTTTCGTCATACCTTTTCTGCTCGGCGACGCTCTCTATCGGGGGTAACTTCGAATTCTTCAAAAACCGCATAGGAATAAATGGAGACAGGAACCTCGAGGAGGGGGTCTACTTTTCTCCCTTCGACTACAATCATAATCTTATGTATCTTGTGCCGCAGGACGGTAAGCCGTACTCACTCAATGACAGCTCGTATATAGACTATGCGGCCTCTATGACAGAGAAGGCGATCCTCTCCTCATCGGGAGGGGCGCTCATCCTCTTTACATCGCTGGATATGATGAGGAAGGTCTACAGCATAGTGAACGAACACATAGGAGACAGACTGGAGCTCCTTGTCCAGGACAACAGGACGAACAGGAACGCACTTCTTTCGCGCTTCAAGAAGAACAGGGATTCATCGCTCTTTGCCGTCTCCTCGTTCTGGGAGGGAGTCGATGCACCCGGCGATACACTGCGTCTTCTTGTGATCGTGAAGCTTCCCTTCGATGTTCCGACAGACCCCGTCATGAAGGCACGTTCGGATTATATCAACAGGATGGAGGCGAATAGTGCGTTTTTTAAGCTCACCCTTCCGAATGCCATGATAAAGATGAAGCAGGGGGTGGGGCGGCTCATAAGAAGCGAGAGCGACAAGGGCGTCGTGCTCATCCTCGACGGCAGGATAAGCCGCAAGTCCTATTCCTCCCTTCTCTTCTCCTCGATTCCCGAGGGCTACTATCCCGAGGACACTATGGTTGATAATATAGGAAACAAGATCGAGAATTTCCTCTTCTAGGAGCTAGTATCAACAACCCACGGGGCAAGCCCGGAGTTCCCGCTGACAAGGAGTTTAACAATGGACAATATAAGGAGCGATGAATGCGGCTTCTCCGCCTTCCGTACCGGATGGCCCGAGTACACCAGGTCGGTCTTCCGTACCAAAACCGAGATAGTCACCGACGGTAAGGGTACCATAATCGGAGTCACCAACCCCGAGAAAATGCTCTGGGCGAAGATTCCTTCTTCTGCCGAGGAGATACAGATACTGGAAATCGGTAAGGGTGCATTCTCTTCATGCACGAAGCTCAGGGACATAAGCTTCAGCGACAACCTCGAGATCGTCGGAGAGGAGGCCTTCAGGGGTGCGGTGATGCTCTCATCCGTTTCCTTTCCGGATACACTCTATGAAATCGGGGAGGGGGCATTCGAGAAGACGGCTCTGAGGAGCTTCGTCTTTCCGCTCTCCGTCACCTCTCTCGCGCCGCGTCTCTTCATGGATGACGTGAAACTCGAGAGTGTCGTCTTACATAAGAATATAAATAAGATCGGGATCCTTGCTTTTTCAGGATGCACCTCGCTCAGAAGTATAGAAATACCGGATGGAGTGAGAGAAATACCGGAGGGGGCCTTCATGTCGAGCGGCCTGAGAGTACTCCATCTTCCCCGCACTCTTAAGAGCATCGGTTCTTCCGCACTCTCGTCATGCCGCTCAATGGAGTCCATATTCTACGATGGAAGAGAAGATGATTTCAGGCGTATCTCATTCGGAAAGAACTGGAACAGGGGCCTCAATCCGCACTGCAATCTCTTCATAAAGGACAGCAGGGGCTACTGGTACAACGCATTCTCGAAGGAGAAGAGGAATGTCCATGAGGAGGACGATATAAAAGAGTCGCTCTCCCTCTTCGGCTTCGACACCGTTCCCTCCTCCTCCGAGCTCTCTGCGGCCTTCAGAAAGAAGGCTGCGGCCTTCCATCCCGACAGGCTCTCCGGCCTCGACCTTGATGGGGAGTATACACGCTTTGCAGAGGAGAAGTTCCGTCTCTACAAGGATGCCTACGACAGGATCCTTCCATATTGCAATAAACAAAAAAAGTAAAAATATTGTAACCTTCGGTAAGCCGCGGGGTTTAAGAGAATTGCGGAATGGGGGAGAGGCAAAAAAAGGGGGAGTCTTCCGACTCCCGATAAGTTCGTTCTCTGTTTTCTTATTCGATTACAGCCAGGATATCACCGGAATTGACGATGAGATAAGTCTCTCCGTTATCCTTGATCTGTGTGCCGGCATACTTGTCATGGAGGACAGTCTGACCGACTTTGACCTTGATGCTTTCGTCATCGCCGACGGCGACAACTGTTGCGAACTGTGTCTTTTCCTGTGCAGTCTGCGGAATGAAAAGACCGCCTGCTGTCTTTGTCTCTGCTTCCTTAGCCTTGAGCAGAACTCTTTCTCCAAGTGGAACAATCTTCATATCTTTACCTCTTTAATCTGATGTGTAGGGTGAAACATGTTCACAAAAATGAATATAAGTAAAGTACGGGGAGGCGACAAGGGGAAAGATGAAATTAAATCTTTATTTTTTCCTCTTGCCGATTACAGGAGAAATATTATCTTAAAAATGAAGAACAAAGAGATATGGACAGGAATAGAAAGGAGAAATATGAGAATGCCGTTACGGCAGTGAAGGCACACAGGATAAGGGAAGCCTTCGAGCTCTACGTCTCTCTTTTCCTTCCGAAGGGAATGAGGAGCAGGGAGTTCCTCGCTTTCTACCGTTTCCAGATGGCATCGTACCTCTCTCTCAAGAAGAGCGTCCTGCTCTCCATTGCCGAGGGCGACATGGTCTCCGACCTCATCGAGACTGTCTACGAGGAGACTGTGAAGGCCATTGATGAAAGCCAGATCCCCGTCTCTCCGGCCGGCAGGATGAATATCCTGGAATCAGTTGAAATCATCTTTCCGTGTCAGAAGGACACAGAAGTGAGACGAGGCAGGAGATGTGTAGCAGAATGACACAAAGGTGAGGCTTTTTCTGCCTCAAGGGCCATTCTGACACATTTATTACAGAATCTACATATTTATCATTTTGGACTATTTACTTGTTTTATGAGTAATTATCATTTTTTGGCATGCGTTTTGCATTTCTTTAAAACGTAAGGAGACAAATGATGTCAAAGACAAAATCGAATCTTTATTCAAGCCAGGACAGTGAAGTACTTGCACAGTATCTTCAGCAGATCGACAGAATTCCTCTTCTCAGCTATGACGAAGAGTACGATCTTGCCGTAAAGGCGAAGAATGGCGACATGAAGGCAAGAGAGAAGCTTGCTTCTGCCAACCTCAGATTCGTTGTATCGACTGCAAAGAAGTACCGCGGCCAGGGCCTCCCGCTCGAGGACCTCATCAACGAAGGCAACATCGGTCTTCTTACGGCCATCGACCGCTATGTACCCGAGAAGGGCTATCATTTCATCTCCTATGCTGTATGGTGGATAAAGCAGTCCATCCTCAAGGCTCTGAGCGACACAGGACGTGCAGTGAGACTTCCCCTTAACAGGACGAATGACCTCTACGCCATCAATAAGGCCAGAAATACTCTTATCCACGATAAGGGAATTGCAAATCCGACGACGGCGGAGATTGCAGACGAATGCGGCCTTGATGAGGATACAGTGAAGACACTCCTCACAGTTTCGAGGGACATGATCTCCTTCGATTCACCTGTCGGAGACGGCGGTGACGAGGATGCAAGTCTATCAGACTTCATCCAGGATGAAAGCGAGTCTCCCGAGGAGAGTATGATATCATCGGCACTGACAGAGGACGTGAGAGAACTCCTGGGATGCCTTAACGAGAAGGAAAGGGACATCATAATGAAGCGCTACGGTTTCTCCGGCGAGGAGCCGAGATCTCTTTCCTCTATCGGCAGCGAATACAACCTCACCAAGGAGAGGATCAGGCAGATTGAGAAGGAAGCACTTCTGAAGCTGAAGAAGAACGGCGAAGAGAAGGGCATCAGATACTACACAGCCTGCTGAGTTCTTCCATTTCAAGCAAATAACGGGACGGGTTTTAATGAAAAGAGAAGCTCGTCTCTTTTTTTCTGAGATAAAACTCAATGGCTTGATTTTACACCTCAATTACTATTCTTGTTTTTCATGTCACTTTTTCTTTGTATTCAAGTGAGTTAAAAATCCCGTGTTACATTTTCGTTGACCAGAGGTTGTTTTAACAGTAACATATTCAAGCATTTGTATAAAAACTTGAAATAGGAAATAAAAACCATGGAAGAGAAAAAGTATGTTTACTTCTTCGGCGAAGGAAAGGCTGAAGGAACAGGGGACATGAAGAATCTTCTCGGCGGTAAGGGCGCAAACCTTGCGGACATGACCAGCATCGGTCTTCCCGTACCTCCCGGATTCACAATCACGACTGAAGCTTGTGATTTCTTCGACAAGCATAACGGCGGTTACCCCCTCGGAATGAAGGAAGAGGTTCTCAAGAACCTTGAAAGACTTGAAAAGGTTATGGGCGCAAAGCTCGGAGAGAAGAAGAATCCGCTCCTTGTCTCTGTACGAAGCGGTGCTGCACAGTCAATGCCGGGTATGATGGACACCGTCCTCAATCTCGGCCTCAATCCCGATTCGCTGCAGGGTCTCATCGACAAGACAGGCAACGAGAGATTCGCATGGGACAGCTACCGCCGTTTCATACAGATGTTCGGGGATGTCGTCATGGGTGTTCCGCACGCTAAATTCGAGGACGCCCTCCAGTCCGTCAAGGACGAGAACGGAAAGACGTTCGACACCGAGCTTGACGTGGCAAACCTCAAGGAAGTCATCAAGCGCTACAAGATAATCTACAAGAAGTACACAGGCGAGGAATTCCCGACAGAGCCGCAGGAGCAGCTCTTCAAGGCTATCGACGCCGTATTCAGAAGCTGGAACAACGAGAGAGCAATCAAGTACAGGATGATGAATGATATCCGGGGGCTTCTCGGAACTGCCGTAAACGTACAGGCGATGGTCTTCGGCAATATGGGCGAGACAAGCGGCACAGGTGTTGCGTTCACACGTGACCCGTCGACAGGCGAGAACAGGTTCTTCGGCGAGTACCTCATGAACGCACAGGGCGAGGATGTCGTTGCCGGTATCAGAACACCCCAGCCGATCACGACACTCGAGAGCGTCAACCCCGAAGCATATGCCGAGCTCTGCGCCATCAGGGACAAGCTCGAAAAGCACTATCAGGATATGCAGGACCTCGAGTTCACTATCCAGGAAGGCAAGCTCTACATGCTCCAGACGAGAAACGGTAAGAGAACCATCTTCAGCTGGATCAGAAGCCAGGTAGAGATGGTCGAGGCCGGCCTTATCGACAAGGCGACGGCAGTCTCACGTGTTCCCGCAGGAGAGTTCAACAAGCTATTTGCTCCTATTCTCGACAACAAGGTTATAAGAGACCTCTCAATCACACCCGACACCAAGGGCCTCAACGCATCCCCGGGCGGTGCATGCGGCCAGATCTACTTCAATGCAAAGGATGCAGAGCTCGCTGCAAAGGATGGCAAGGATGTCCTTCTTGTAAGAGTCGAGACATCTCCTGAGGATATCGGGGGAATGGCAGTGAGCAAGGGCATCGTGACATGCCGCGGCGGTATGACGAGCCATGCAGCAGTCGTTGCAAGAGGCATGGGATGCCCATGTGTCTCGGGCTGCGGTGAAATCATTGTCAACGAACCCAAGAAGATTCTCACTGTCAACGGCAAGCTTTTGAAGGAAGGCGACTACATGGCTATCGACGGCTTTACAGGTAACGTTTATGCACAGAAGATCGCCGTCAAGCCCAGTGAGATCATGCAGGTACTCGAAGGAACGATGAACGAAAGCGAGAGCGTTCTCTACCAGGACTACAAGAAGTTCATGGAATACGTGAATGAAATAAAGACGATGTCCGTCAGAACCAATGCCGACACACCGAAGGATGCAAAGCAGGCAATCCTTCTCGGAGCCGAGGGCGTGGGACTGTGCCGCACCGAGCACATGTTCTTCGGCGGCGACAGGATCTTCAGCATGAGAAAGATGATCCTTGCCGACAACACAAGAGCGAGAGAGGCTGCGCTGAACGAACTGCTTCCGATGCAGAGAGAAGACTTCGAGGGTATCTTCGAGGCGATGAACGGACTTCCCGTCGTCATCAGACTTCTCGATCCTCCTCTCCACGAGTTCCTCCCCAACGACCATACATCACGCCACGAAATGGCACTGAGAATGGGAATCAGCGTCGAGGAGATCTCCCGTAAGTGCAATGAACTCCATGAGTTCAACCCGATGCTCGGTTTCAGAGGCTGCCGCCTTGCAGTCGTCTATCCCGAGATTTTGAGAATGCAGGTGAGGGCTATCATGGAAGCTGCAATTGCTACCAAGAGAAAGGGCTTCAGAGTACATCCCGAAATCATGATCCCGCTTGTCGGAATCTGGAAGGAGTTCAACTACTGCAGAAAGAACGCCGTAGACGAAATCGAGAAGGTCTTCAGCGAGCAGAACCTTGTCATTCCTTATCAGATCGGAACGATGATCGAAGTACCGCGTGCAGCGCTGACGGCAGACGAGATCGCAGGCAGTGCGGAGTTCTTCTCATTCGGTACCAACGACCTTACGCAGATGACATGCGGCTTCTCGCGTGATGACTCTGCAAGTTTCCTCACTCACTATGTCAACGACCCCGACAAGCAGTTCTATGACTACGATCCGTTTGCGACAATCGACTTCGACGGAGTCGGAAAGCTTCTCAAGATGGCAGTGGGACTCGGACGCAGCGTCAGACCCGACATGAAGATGGGTATCTGCGGCGAGCACGGAGGAGATCCCAAGACTATCGCATTCTGCCAGGAGGCCGGGCTCGATTATGTCTCATGTTCTCCCTTCAGAGTGCCTATTGCACGCCTTGCAGCAGCACAGGCTGCAATAAAGTCGGAGAAGAAATAAGAAATCTTTTTCCTTACTCGATCCTCTCTCACTAAGGGAGAGGATTTTTTTTTGCCCTGTTCCCCTCCGGGGCAGGGATGAAGTATAATCGTGAACTATGAAGAAACTCACCGCCATCCTGCTTATCGCACTCACATTATCTTGTCTCAATGCTGCCTCTTTCCTGACACTCGGCTGTGGAGCTTCGGCCTACACCGATTCTGCATCGATGCGTTTTCTTCCCGGCGGATACCTTGAAGGGGGAGTTCTCGTCGATATCACGAAGAGCGGAAGCGTGAAGTTCGATTCTTCAATGCGCATCGAAACGGGAGTCGATGCAAGAAAGAATGATTACATACTCTTCCGCACAACTCTCGCTTCCGGTGTCATGCTGAGGAGTGAGTCCCTCCTTACAATATCCCTCCGTCCCGCGGCAAGCTTTGTACTGTTCATATCCAATCTCAAGGATCATCCGAGCGCACTCGACCTTTCACTCGGCGGCGCTGTCGACTTCGGCTTCGATATATCGAAAGAGGGGATTTTCCTTATCTATACCGGACTTGATGTCGAATACGGCTTCTATGAACGAAACATCTATTATGATATAAGCCTCGGCGGGAAGTGGAACGTGTAGAGGAAGGAAAGAGAGCTTTCCGAATATGAAAAACCGCCCCCGGAGAGGAGGCGGATAAAAGCGGCGATATCTTTATTCGTCGGCTTTTGGGATATCTACTCTCTTGATGTAGGCTCCCGTGCTGTCCTCGAAGTAGTAAGTGATCTTCTTTGCTTTCTCGTCTGTTATTTCGGAATATTCTCCTTCGTCGTTGATGAAACCGTAAAGTGTTACTGAAGAGTCTATGGAGTAGAAAGCTTTTCCGCTGATTGTCACGCTCTCGCCGTCAGCGACAAAAGCTTCAGCACTATCTTTCTTCTTCACTGTTTTTCCGTCTAATACTCCCTCATAACAGGTTGCCTGGATTACAAGGTTCTTGATTTCTGTTGTCGTAATATCCTTGTCTGTGGAAGTGCTGAATTCGTCAACCTTTACATAATCTGTACCAAGATCGACATAAAGGTAGTTAGCATGAGTTGTAGTTCCATCATAGAAGTAATACTTTGTCCCTTCGTGTTCGTAACAGAAGGACGTCATAGTAAGGTCAGAAGAGCAGTGTTCGTTGAGTGCAACGAAGACCTCCCTGATTTCGTCTTTATCGATTTCAACAACTTTCGTTTCACCTGCCAGGTTCCGTGCAATTACCATATAAGAGAAGGCCTTCTTCAGGATGGAATCATGCATTTCCTTCCAGTACACGGCTTTTAGTGTTATGTCACTCTCGACAGCCTTCGTGAAATCATATTCTTCTCCGTCGGGAGTTCTCCACTCCATGAATTCGCATCCGGTCTTCTCGGGGTCTTGAATCTTTTCGACAGTCTTTCCCTTTTCGACTTTCTTTTCGATTCTGGCCGTTCCGTTATCGGGGTCGAAAGTTACTGTGAATGTCTCTATGACGGGGTCCTTCTGGCATCCTGAGAGAATGAGGAGTGTCAGGAGGATCAATAAAACTGGAATGAGTTTCTTCATTTTCTTTCTCCGTTACTAAGTTTGCTTAATAATACAAAATCTCGATAGCCTTTGTCATCAAAAAAAAGCTCCCTATCCGGAAGCTTTACGAGCCAGAAATGGGAATCGAACCCG
>CAVACS010000043.1:0-18310 GCA_963587105.1 Anaerovoracaceae bacterium
GTCGTGTAGAAGGTCGTGTAGAAGGTCGTGTAGAAGGTCGTGTAGAAGGTCTTGCAGAAGGTCTTGCAGAAGGTACAATCAAAACCCTTTCCGGAATGGTAAATGACGCCCTCATTTCCGAAGAGAAGGCTGCAGAAAGAGCAGGTATGACACTTGACGAGTTCAGAGAGAATGTCCGGAAATAATGTTCCAAATGAGTTGAAGCTGATTGAGAAGAAAAGAAAAAGCCCTCGGAATTGAACCGGGGGCTATTTCGTCTGATGAGTGTCTCTCAGTCGTTGACTCTTTCAAGATATTCCTTGGTCTCTGTGTTGACTCTGACCTTCTCTCCCTGCTTGATGAAGCCGGGGACTCTGATCTTGAGTCCTGTCTCGAGAACTGCATCCTTTGTTACGCCCTGAACTGTATCGCCGCGTGCTGCGTCTTCGGTTTCGGTTACAACGTAGACGACCTTGCTCGGAACCTGGATGTCGAGAACCTGGTCCTCCCAGAGGGTAAGGCGGTATGTTTCGCCGTCCTTCATGATGTATTCGTAGTCAGGGAAGTTCTTCA
The DNA here is from genome assembly GCA_963587105.1 of Anaerovoracaceae bacterium. Classification (GTDB taxonomy): domain Bacteria; phylum Spirochaetota; class Spirochaetia; order Sphaerochaetales; family Sphaerochaetaceae; genus Ornithospirochaeta. The sequence continues at coordinate 553 of CAVACS010000043.1, forward strand.
TGGGAACTTCGATCTGCTCGTAGTTTTCAACATTCATGAAAGCGAAGTTTTCGCCGTCATTGTAAAGATACTGGAATGTTCTGTCTTCGATTGTAATGTCTTCAGCGTTGTCCTGGGACTTCATGGTCTCGGAGAGTGTCTGGCCTGTAGCCGGGCTCTTGAGCTTGAGTCTTACGAATGCAGAACCCTTACCAGGGTTTACGAATTCTCTTTCAATACAGAGGAATGGCTGACCCTTGATGAGGAGAGCTGTACCTTTTTCAATCTGTCCTGCTTTAATCATTCTTTATACCTCAAATTAAATTAACAGTTTAACCACGTGACAGAATAACAGAAAGTTACATTCAGTGTAAAGAAGGGCGAAGAGGTAATTTCTTGTGTCATAAATCATTCTTTCTGCAGTTTTCAGCTGCGGGCAAGAGATGAATAAGGGTTTGCCCGGAGACGACGAAGATGGTTTTCCTGTCCTTTGGCGACAGTCTGGAGCGTCTGTTGCTGTTTGCACATGGTGTGTTTATCTTCTTTCGGGGCCTTGATTTTCTATCTCCTGAAAAGATCACACATCGGGAATGCAAGAAGGGGTGCTATCTCCCTCTTTCCAAGATTGACCATTAAAAGACGATCAAGTCCTATGGCGACGCCGGAGGATGAGGGCATGTCGAGAAGAGGGAATGCCGGGTCTGACGGCGATATTACGTCCCCCGTCAGCTTTCTCTCCTCCTCGAGCCTCTTCTGCTCCTTTTCGTAGTATGCTTTTATCTTGTCCTTGTCCGTCTCCTCGTCGTAGCAGTTTGCGATCTCTACTCCTCTGATGTACATCTCCCAGCGCTTACGGTAGGGCCTGTCGGGATAGCTTTTTGCAAGGCAGTCTATCTGTACGGGGTAGTCACGAAGATAGACTTCCCTGTCTCCGGGAAGATTGGGTTCGACATATGTGAGGAAGATTCTGTTGAATGTATCCTCCCATTCCTCGCTTTCGGGGACAAATAGGCCGAGCCTCTCGGCATCATCCCTCAGCTGTGATATGTCCTGAGCCTTCATGAGGTCTACGCCGGCGTAATTCCACATCGCCTCCTCGACGGTGATTATGAGGGGCTTCTCTTTCAGCCACGGGACATCCTTGACGGCCGTCTTTTCAATCATCTCGACAGTCAGCGCAATGGAGTCGGTGTCGTCGTAGCCGAGAGTGTAGTATTCGAGCATCGTGAACTCGGGATTATGCACGTCGCCAAGCTGTTCGGCATTCCTGAAGCATTGTGATATCTGGAAGATGGAGGGAGAGCCCGAGGCAAGCATCTCCTTCATGAAGATTTCAGGCGAAGGTATGAGGTAGAACTCCCTCTTTCCGACGAATTCGTTCGAGAATGTGGTGGAGAACGTCTTTATAGTGGGCTCGGGGATGAGGTATGGCGAGAGTGTCGGTGTCGATACCTCGAGGTAATCCCTCTCTATGAAGAATTTTCTTATATTCTGAAAGAGAACGCTGCGGTTTTTCTGGGCTGTAAAATCAAACATATCTGAATTTTATCAGAAGCGAAAATTCTGGTCCACCAGGATATGCCGTATTGTATCGAAGAGGCGTTTGCGACTAGAATGAAACCATGCTTCAATACACAACGGACGAGCCCGTTTACGCTCTCGCCACAGCATACGCACCTTCAGCACTTGCGGTAATCAGAGCAAGCGGCACCGCCTCGCTCTCCCTCCTTGCTCCCTTTTTTAAAGGGAGACTCTCTGCCAGGCCGAGTAATACGGCCGTACACGGCTGGATAGTCGATGAAAAGGGGGAAACGCTCGACGAGGTCGTCGTCGTGAAGTATGAGAAGGGCAGAGGCTACACATCCGAAGAGGCCTTCGAGATAATGTGCCACGGCTCTCTTCCTGTCATAAGGGCTATATCTGGAGTGCTGGAGAAGGCGGGTTTCAGAAAGGCTCTCAGAGGAGAGTTCACATACCGTGCGTTCATGCACGGGAAGATGGACCTTACGGAAGCGGAGGCCGTCGAGGAGCTTGTGAAGGCAAAGGGCGAGAGGGGACGTGAGGATGCCCTGGAGCGTCTTTCGGGCTCTGTGAAGCGTGAAGCGGAAAAGATCAGGGACGAGATAGTGAATATACTGGCATCTCTTGAGGTGCAGCTCGACTACGGTGAGGATGAGATAATCGAAGAGTGGGTATTCCCCGTCAAGAGAGTCGAGTCTCTTATCTCGCGCATAGAGGCTGTGAGCGCCACATACCGTGCCGGGAGATTATACTCCGAGGGTGCGAAGGTCGTTCTTGCGGGCGCAGCAAATGCAGGTAAATCCAGCCTCTTCAATGCTCTTCTCAAGGAGAACAGGGCCATCGTGTCACCGCTTGCGGGAACGACGAGGGACTACATCGAGGCCGAGTGCGAGATGGACGGCATTCCGGTGCGTCTTTTCGACACCGCAGGTCTGAGAGACGGCAGTGACGAAGTCGAGAGGGAGGGCATCAGCCGCTCCGAGAGGATGATGGCTGAGGCTGATCTCATCGTCTATGTTCTCGACGGTGAGGAGAAGGAACCCCCGGTCAAACGTGAGAAGACAATATATGTGCACTCGAAGAGTGATATCACGCATCCCGACGGGCTCTCGTTCTCGTCTCTGACAGGAGAGGGCCTTGAGGATGTCATAGAGGCCGTGAGCGGACGGCTCTCGAGCGAGGTTGACAGATTCTCCTCCGTTCCTGTCATAGAGAGCAGAAGACAGAAGGAGAAGCTTGACGAGACAGCCTCCGCTCTTCGCGACGCAATAGCAAACCGTAACATGAGTGCCGATATAATCGCACTCTTCTTCCAGAGTGCGCTTGACTCACTGGCAGAGCTTACGGGTGAAATTACAACTGAGGACGTTCTTGACGAGCTGTTCTCGGCTTTCTGTTTAGGGAAGTGAAATGAGAGATTACGATGCAATAGTCATAGGCGGCGGACACGCCGGCATAGAGGCCGCCCTCGCTCTTTCGAGAGAGGGCTACAACACTCTTATGATAACACAGTCGCTCGATGCCATCGGACGCATGAGCTGCAATCCAGCAGTCGGGGGACTTGCGAAGGGAAACCTTGTGAGGGAGATAGACGCCCTCGGCGGTGAGATGGGTCATCTCATCGACAGGAATATGATTCAGTTCAGGATTCTCAACAGATCCCGCGGTCCTGCTGTCCAGGCACCCCGTGCACAGGCTGACAAGTTCTCCTACTCGAGATCGGCCAAAGAGACGTGCGAGAGGGAGAAGAAGCTCTCTCTCTTCATGGACACCGTCGTCGATTTTATTCTCGAGGAGAAGAATGGAAAGAGGACGATTGTCGGCGTCGTCACAGAACGCGGATGGCGTATAAGTTCGCGTGTCGTCGTTCTTACAACCGGTACATTCATGAACGGCCGCATATTCATCGGCGAATATGACGCTCCGTCGGGAAGGCTTGGCGAGAGTGCGGCACTTGGACTTGGAGAGAGGCTCAGAGAGTACGGCTTTCACGTAGGACGGATGAAGACGGGAACCCCTGCAAGGGTTCGCTTCTCATCCCTCGACCTGGAGGAGATGGAAGTGCAGGACGGCGAGGGCACAATGATGCCGTTCTCCTTCGACTACGACAGCATCGAGAGACCGTCAGTTCCGTGTTACATAACATATACGAACGAGGAGACCCACTCGATAATCCGTGAAAACATCCACCGTTCCCCGCTCTACGGAGGAAAGATCGTCGGAAAGGGCCCCAGGTACTGCCCGTCGATCGAGGACAAGGTCGTCCGCTTTCCCGAAAGGGAGCGCCATCAGATATTCGTCGAACCGGAAGGAATCGGAAGCGAGGAGATGTATCTCAACGGACTCTCCTCATCGCTTCCCGAAGAGGTCCAGCACCGCTTTATCCGCACACTCCCCGGCCTCAGGCACGTCGAGATAATGAGGCCGGCCTATGCCGTCGAATACGATTACCTCGATCCTCTCGATCTCCTGCCGTCGCTTGAGTCGAAGATAGTCTCCTCCCTCTTCGTTGCGGGGCAGACAAACGGAACAAGCGGCTACGAGGAGGCTGCGGCGCAGGGGCTTATGGCCGGTATAAACGCATGCCAGCGCCTCAAGGGAGAGAGGGCCGTCGTTCTCGGAAGAACCGAGGCCTACATCGGCGTTCTGATCGACGACCTCGTGACGAAGGGCACGAAGGAGCCCTACAGAATGTTCACATCCCGGGCAGAGTACAGACTCTCCTTAAGGCATGACTCTGCAGATGTCCGTCTCACCCCGATCGGCTACGAAGCGGGACTTGCTTCAGAGGAGAAGATGGCGAGGCTGGACGAGAAGCTGAGGGAGATGGACGAGATAAAGGACCTCCTGAAGGCAAGTAAGGCGAGGGGTAAGAACGGACTCGAGAGACTTGTCGAAAGCGGAACGGACATCTTCACAATGGATGAAATACCCGAACTTAAAAACTACAGTGAGGGCGTTCTCAACGCAGTCATGCTTGATGTAAAATATTCGGGTTACCTCAGGCGTCAGGAGATAGACGCCGAGAGGGCGAAGAAGAGGGAGAGCATGAGAATCCCGGAGGACTTCGACTATGACGCTGTCGAGGGCCTCAGTGCCGAGAGCCGTGAGAAGTTCAAGCTCTTCCGCCCTTCCTCCGTCGGCCAGGCGGGAAGGATCAGCGGCGTCAGGGTTTCAGATACTGCAATTCTTGCACTGCACCTTGCGGAGAAACATAATGGAAAGAGATAGAATCGAAGAATACCTTGATGCTCTCGGAGTAGAAGACACATCCCGGAAGAGTGCACTTTTAGAGCGCTACACAGATGAGATAATGCTTTTCAATCCCTCCCTCAAGCTCGTAGGAACGAAGGAGAGGGATGAGATAATCGTTCGTCACATATTCGACTGTGCCTCCGCCTATCCTGTCTTCTCGGATAAAACAAAAGAGGGCGACAGAGTTGCCGACATGGGATCGGGAGCGGGGCTTCCCGGAGTGGTGCTTGCCTCTCTTTTTCCTTCGAGAAAGTTCTGTCTTATCGAGAGAATGCAGAGGCGTGCGGGCTTCCTTCGCTCGGTGGCAGCCGTTCTCAAACTCGATAACGTCACTGTCTTCGACGCCGACATAAAGGATACGAAGGAGAGATTCGACGCCGTCACATCCCGTGCCTTCCATCCCATAGTCGACATAGCCCGGGATGCCGTGAAGCTCTCATCGAAGGCCCTCTTCTACAAGGGAACAAGGGCGAACACAGCCGGGGAGGTTTCTGCTCTCCGTTCTGCGTCTTACGTCTTCGATGAGAAGATAATTCCGCTTGAGGTGCCGGGACTGGACGAGGAGAGGAATATACTCGTTCTCGAGAACTGGGGGAGAAAATGAAGAAAGGAAAGTTTTCACTTGTCATAGCATGGATCTTCACACTGCTGGGGACCGCATTCACCATATTCGGTATTCTTGGGGGACTGGGACTTCTGGAGGAGCCGCTCATATCGATAATGTCACACGTTTTGAGAGAGTGTGCACTCTCCGAAGGAGGCTTCGGCCTTCTTTCATGCGGCATATTTTTCCTCCTGGAGGGAATACTTGTCTTTGCGTTCAGACTCCGTAAGCCGTTCTCGATGATTGTGGTGCCGTTATTCTTCATTGTCTATGTAACTCTCCAGACGGCCGTCAGGGCTTCCTCTGGAGCCGGATTTGCGTCATTCGTTCCGGATACACTTCATCAGTCGGATCCGAAGCTCTTCTACATACTCTTTGTTCTCGAAGTACTCCTCTGCTTCGTTCTTCTCGCCGCTTTCAAATCATATGACGAGAAGTGGAGGAAGAAGAGGGGAATACTTATAAAGAAGCTCGAGAAGGAAGGCGCTATAAAGAGCCGTGAGACTCTCGAAGAAGAGAGGGCGGTAAAGAGACAGCAGAAACTCAATGAGAAGGCCGAAAGGGAGAGGGCGAGAGACGAAAGAAGATATTCACTCGAACTCGAGAAGAAGACGAAGGCCGAGGAGAAGAAGAGGGAGAAGGAAAAGGCGAAAGAACAGAAGGAATACGAGAAGAAGAGGGAGAAGGAAGAGAGACGCCGCGACAGGGAAATGGCTAAGGAAGACAGAAAGAAGGCTAAAGATAAGGACAGACTCCGCGAAGAGGAGGAGAAGAGACAGGAGAAGGCCGTGCTCGAAGAAAAGAGGGAAGAGAAGAAGAGACGGAAGGAAGAGGAGAAGACGAGGAAGGAAGAGGAAAGGGCGGTAAAGGAGAAGGAGGACGACATAGGTCCTGCTCCCGAATATGAGGGTGGAATCGGGAACCCCGACACACCTCTCTCGTTTCCATCGTTTGAAGAGATGCCGTCGCTCCCGACCATCGGACACCACGACGGTGAGCATTATCAGGAGGCGCTTCCGGATGAGGAGAAGCCGCGCCTTGTCGAGAGTGCATCCTTTATCGATAATCTCAAGAGCGAGATCGACGCCGGAGAGTGGGATAACGATGACAACACAGACGGAGAAAAACCCGATAAGGCAACACTCCTCAATACAAAGCATTTCAGGGAAGGGGGAATGCTCGAGGCAACGCTCGAGATGTATAACTCCCAGCCGGCTGTAAATGAGGCGCCGGCAAAGGTGCAGCGTCCCATCATCGGACTCGGAAACGAGGAAGAGAAGGTCAGAGGCGGGAGAGAGCGCGAATCGTTTGCTCCCTCATCGCTCGACCCCAGTCACCCGCGCTACCGTCTCTTCAAGAATCTCCAGGACGGAGTACATGCCCCGGCATCCGCAGCACCGGTGAGAGAGAGTGAGGAGCATATAGCGCCCTCGAATCTCGACCCCAGTCACCCCCGCTACCAGATGTTCAGGAACCTCCAGAACGGAAAGCCCGTACAGCATGAAACTGCTCCCGACACTAAAGCTGACGATACAGCTCCTTCCTACCTGCCGAAGGACCACCCCAGACACAAGCTCTTTGAAGCGCTGAAGGACGACGGGAAGAAGAGCGGGGAGACTACCGTCTCCTACACGCCGGGGCGTGCATTCAAGGCCGAGGATGAAAGCGAGGTCAGAAATCCATACTCCGCATCATCGGCTCTTCAGGAGGAGAAGCCGATGAGACCGGTATTCTCGGCTCCCGAAGAGAAGACTCAAGAGCCGTTTACAGAAGAGAAGAAGGAGGAGAGACCGGCCCCGTTTAAGGAAGAAGAGAAGAAGACAGTAGAAACTCCTCCTTCCGGGCCTCAGTTCGTCCCGCCCGAAACACCGAGGGTGAGAAGCGTGAGAGAGGACGAGGACGGGAAGAAGGTATTCGAGACAAAGAGCGACGAGGAGATGGAGGACGACTTCAATCTCATCGTGGGAGTGGGGGATCTTGCATCCAACCGCGGAGGACTGACAGCCATAGCCATGAGGCAGAAGACTGTCTATACACCGCCATCCCCCGTGCTTCTCAAGGATTATCCGAAGATAAGCCAGGAGATAGATTCCTTCACCCAGACCCAGGGTGAGATAATCGTGAAGACACTCGCCGACCAGAAGATCTCGGTCGAGCTTGCGAATATCATAAAGGGTCCGGCAGTCACGATGTACGAGCTCAGGCTTGCGCAGGGCATGATCATCAGCCGCATAACGGCGAGGGATACCGAGCTCAGCTATGCCCTCGGCGGAAAGAAGGTCAGAATCCTCGCTCCCGTCCCCGGCAAGCAGGCGGTCGGTATAGAGGTGCCGAATCCCTCGATAGCGGTCATAGGCTTCAAGGATATGGTCTTTGCACTCCGCGAGAATGCCAAGTACCTGGGTTTCCGCGTTCCGATGATTCTCGGCCGTACCGTCACCGGGGAACCCATAGTCATCGATGTGACGAAGATGCCCCACATGATCATCGCAGGTACGACGGGATCTGGTAAGAGTGTCTGTATAAACTCGTTCGTCAACACGATCCTCTATCAGAAGGATCCGACAGACGTGAGACTCATCATGGTCGACCCGAAGGTCGTCGAGCTTACGATATATAACGGAATACCCCACCTTCTGACACCGGTAATCACGGACGCGAAACGCGCTATAAAGGCACTCGAGTGGCTCGTGAGCGAGATGGAGCGCCGTTACTCGATGATGTCGCGCAACGGTGTGAGAAACGTCATCGGCCTTAATGAGAAGATCCTCTCGGGAGAACTCAAGGGAGTCGAGAAGGTTCCGTACATCGTGCTCATAATGGATGAGTTCGCCGACATTATGGCAGTTGTGGGCAAGGAGATGGACACGGCAATAAGCCGTATTGCGGCAAAGGCGAGAGCAGCGGGTATCCACATGATACTTGCAACCCAGCGTCCGAGCAATGATGTTATTCTTGGTACCCTCAAGTCCAACCTCCCGGGTCGTATCGCATTTGCGGTATCGAGTGGAGTCAACTCACGTGTCATCCTCGATGAAAACGGAGCGGAGAACCTCTTGGGTAAGGGCGATATGCTTCTCATGGACCCGTCGGCCAGCGGACTGACGAGAATACAGGGCGCATTCGTATCTGACGGCGAAGTGGAGGCTGTCACGGCCTTTGTGGCGAACCATAACTCAAGGGCGGAGTTCCTCGAAGAGTCGGTATTCGAAGAGGAGGATAGCGGCGACGACGGGGACGAGGAGTTCTTCGACGACGAGGGGGAGGAGGACCTCTACGAAGCTGCGAAGAAGATCGTGTACGAGCGTAAGAGCGCATCGGCCTCCTACCTCCAGCGGCGCCTCAAGATCGGCTACAACAGGGCCGCGAGAATCGTCGAGCAGATGGAGGATGACGGCATAGTCGGACCCGCCAACGGTTCGAAACCCAGGGAAGTCCTGAAATTCGAGTGAATAGACAAGAACAGTAGTAATAAATAAGCTTTAAGCAGGAAAAAGAGATGAAATTCAGTGAACTCGGTTTAAGAGAAGAAGTTTTGAAAGGAATAGAGGGTGCAGGCTTTGAAACATGCACGGAGGTACAGGAAAAGGTGCTTCCGGTAACCCTTAAGAAAAGAGACGTCATGGTACAGTCCAAGACGGGAAGCGGAAAGACTGCGGTCTTCCTCATCACGATACTCCAGCGCTATCTTGAAAGCGGCGGAAAGAGCAGGGCTCTCGTCGTTGCTCCGACAAGGGAGCTTGCCGTCCAGATAGAGGAGGACGCAGTGCTCCTTGCGAAGGGAATCGAGGGCTACAGTATCGGCTGCTTCTACGGCGGCGTAGGATACGGCGAGCAGGACAGGGAGATCAGGGAGGGGCTTGATTTATATGTCGGAACTCCCGGGCGTCTCCTCGATTATGCAAAGAGCAGAAAGATAGATTTCAGAGGCTTTGACATCTTCGTCCTCGATGAGGCCGACAGGATGTTCGACATGGGCTTTTTTGCCGACATACAGAAGATGTTCTCCCTCCTTCGCGACAGCAGGGAGAGGGAGACGATGCTCTTCTCGGCAACTCTTTCCTCGCGGGTGAGGAACCTCGCATGGGGGTATATGAACAACAGCGAGGAGATTCTCATCCAGCCGGAGGAGGTCACAGTCAAAGAGATAGAGCAGGAGCTCTTCCACGTCTCGAAGGAGGAGAAGTTCCCACTTCTTCTCTCGATACTGAAGAAGATCAACCCCCAGTCATGCCTCATATTCACCAATACAAAGGACAGGGCTGTCGAGGTGTCGAAGAGGCTCAACCTCAACGGTTACAGGACAGAGTACCTCATGGGTGACATGCCTCAGAAGAAGAGGCTTGAGACAATTGAAAGGATGAAGGAAGGAAAGCTCAACTTCCTCGTTGCAACAGACGTTGCCGCGCGCGGCCTGCAGATAGACGACTTGGAGCTCGTCGTCAATTACGATATTCCAGAGGACTACGAGAACTACGTGCATCGTATAGGACGTACGGCGAGGGCCGGCAAGTCCGGAAAGGCCGTGACACTTGCATGTGAGGAGTACATCTACGGCCTTGAGGCCATTGAGGACTTCATAGGAATGAAGATTCCCGTCAAGTGGGCCGACGAGGAGGGCCTTGAGAGTGTCGAGGACAAGAGCGCGGGCTATCGTGCTCCGAGACGTGAAAGACAGCGCACATCCTCAAGACGCCGGCCGTCGGGAAGCGCGAGGGACGTCAGGACTAAAAAGCCCACATTCCGCGACAGGGAGATAAACGCCAGACGCGACGATGCATTCTCCTATAAGTCCAAGACGGATTTCGACGCCCTCAAGTCCATGAGCCTCGAAGAGAGAATGAAGTACTACCAGAATGCATTCTCAGAGGGAGGTAATGGTTCAGAGGATTCGACGTCTGAGAAGACGAAATCAAAGCCGAAGACAGGAACAAAGAAGAAGAGCAGTAACAAGACGAAGACGGACGAAAAGATGAAGACTTACGAGAAGCCGGAGAGGGAGGTCAGACCGGAGACGAAGGCAGAGGTAAAGCCTCCGAGAGAGGTGAAAACAGCACCTGCTCCCGGGAAGAAAAGCTTCTGGGCCAGGGTTGTATCATTCTTCAGGGGAGAGACGAAGTGAAGAAAGGACTGCTAGGCCGGTTCACGGCATACTACAAACCTTACAGAGGATGGTTCTGGCTCGACATGACAGTAGCGGCTCTGGCCTCACTTCTATCGATCTTCGCACCGTACTTCGTCAGAAAGCTTCTTCGGATAATCCAGGGACCATCCGAAGGTGTGGTGACCTCCGTCATAGTCTTCTATCTTGCACTCATACTCTCGCTCTACATTCTCGATGCAGTCTGTATACATATACGGATAAAGTGGGGACACTACCTCGGGGTATGGATAGAGAACGACATGAGGGTCGATCTCTTCCACCACCTGCAGAAGCTCTCGTTCTCCTACTTCGACAGAAACAAGACAGGCGACATAATGAGCCGTATATCGAACGACCTGTTTAACATAGCGGAGGTCGCTCATCACTGTCCGGAAGATCTTGTGATATCTCTCCTGACGATAGCCGGGGCCTACATATTGATGTTCCTCATGTGTCCGCCGCTGGCACTTGTCTCGATAATCCCCCTTCCCGTGATGGCGGCATACGGTATCATATTCAACGGAAGACTCAAGAGAAGTAACCGTGTCATCCGTAAGAGGATTGCCGAGATAAACGTCACTGCAGAGAACTCCATCCAGGGTATAAGGGAGGTCAAGTCCTACTCGAGGGAGGATGAGCAGGAGGAGAAGTTCAAGAGGAGCAACAGCGCCCTCAGAAAGAGCAGGGAGGATATGTACAGCGAGATGGCTGCCTACCAGACAGGTATACAGTTCATGCGTCAGCTCTACTACTTCGTGACCGTTGCAGGAGGAATACTTCTCATCGTGAAGGGTAAGGTGACTGTTGCCGACCTTGCCGCCTTCATCCTCTACGTCTCCGTAGTCCTTCCGCCTATCGACAGGCTCATCAACTTCACAGAGCAGTTCACGCAGGGCGTCTCGTCCTTCGAGCGCTTTACCGAGATTATGGACGTACTGCCCTCGATCAACGACGCACCCGACGCAAAGCCCCTTGTCGTCACAGAGGGCGTAGTCGAATTCAGGGATGTCTCCTTCTCGTATGAGGGAGAGGACGAGCATGTGCTCGACCACTTCAGCATGAAGGTGGAGGGCGGAAAGAGAGTTGCGCTTGTCGGAGAGAGCGGGGCGGGAAAGAGCACGGCAGTCTCTCTCCTTGCACGCTTCTATGAGCGCACAGGCGGCTCGATAACGATCGACGGCCAGGATGTTGATAGTGTGACACAGCGCTCGCTCAGGGCAAACATAGGCTTTGTGCAGCAGGATGTCTTCCTTTTCGATGCCTCGATCCGTGACAACATAACATACGGCAAACCCGATGCAACCGATGATGAGATATGGCTTGCCCTGGAGAAGGCGAACCTCCTCTCGTTCGTCAACTCGCTCCCCGACGGACTCGAGACAGAGGTAGGTGAGAGAGGAACGAGACTCTCGGGGGGGCAGAAGCAGAGACTCAGCATAGCCCGCGTATTTCTGAAGAATCCCCCTATACTCATCTTCGACGAGGCGACATCTTCACTCGATACAGAGAGCGAGAGGGAGATACAGGACGCATTCAACAAGCTTGCCCGGGGCAGGACGAGCATCGTGATTGCGCACCGTCTCTCGACGATCATCGACAGCGATGAGATATTCGTCGTCAATAAGGGCCATATCGAGGAAAAGGGAAGCCATGAGGAGCTTCTTGAAAAGAAGGGACTCTACTACAAACTGTATTCCCTCAAATAGAGAGAGGACAACAATCAATGAATAAAGTACTCAAATTCATCCGCATATTCACAGCTGCCGTGATCATAATCCCGTTCTTCGTCTTTGCGATAATCGGAATTATCTTCTACTGGCTTTTCACCCTGATAGGATTGAAGAAGACAGGAGAAAAGGTTTCTCACTTCTTCTTCTACATTCTCTGCTACTGGATAGTTGTATTCCTCGGAGCGAAGGTCCATGTAGAGGGAAGAGAGAATATTCCCGGAAAGGGAGAGAGCGTCGTATATGCTCCGAACCACAACTCCCTCATCGACGTTCCTCTCTTCTACATGGTTCTCGGACACTTTCCGGCAATGATAGCAAAGAAGGAGCTCTTCTCCGTTCCCGTCATGCACGGATGCCTTGTTGCGCTGGGTTGCATCAAGATAGACCGTAAGGGCGCCCACAGCATTGTGGAGGCCATAAGAACGGGATGCAGGAAGATAGAAGAGGGTAAGTCCATCGTTGTCTTCCCCGAAGGAACGAGGAGCAGAAACGGCGAAATCGGAACATTCAAGAACGGGGCATTCAAGATTGCCGAGCGCACAGGCTGTGCAGTTGTGCCGGTTGCTATCAAGAATGACCGTTATCTATTGGAGAGTGCGCACACTCTCACTCCGGTCGACGTATATATAAAGTTCCTGCCTAAGGTGGAGACTTCGTCTCTTTCTGAAGAGGAGAAGAAGGAACTGGGATCGGTTGTGGAAAAGCGCGTGAGAGAGGAGTGGGAGAAGCTTCCTGCCTACAGGAAGTAAGGAGAAGATATGTCAGGAACAACAATTATCATCATACTGGCCGTTCTTTTTGTAACGAACATAACATCATTCACACTCATGGCCGTCGACAAGAAGAAGGCCGGGGTCGGGAAGAGACGGATTCCTGAAAAGACGCTCTTTCTCTCCACCGCACTCTTCGGAGGGCTCGGAGGTACACTGGGCATGGTTCTCATGCACCACAAGACAAAACACTGGTATTTTGTCCTCTTCTTCCCCCTGATGACAGCGCTGCAGACTGCCACTCTCATCTACCTCTATACTCTCTTTGCATAAGAAAGGACGACAACATATGAAAAAGACACTTTTGAAGAACTACGCGAAGCTTATTGTTGAAAGCGGGATCAACCTCCAGAAGGGGCAGGATGTAGTTATCCAGGCCAATACGGAGACAGCAGATTTCACAGCCCTCGTGACAGAAGAGTGCTACAGAAGGGGCGCCCGCCTTGTGAGAGTCGAGTGGCTCAATCAGGAGATAGAGAAGCTCGACTACAACTGGCGCTCTGAGGAGACGCTGAAAACCATCGAAAGGTGGGAGGTCGAGAAGTACCGCGACAGAGTCGAGAAGCTTCCCTGCCTCATATGGCTCGACTCCGACGACCCCGACGGCCTCAAGGGTGTCGATATAAGGAAGATGGGGATTGCCGTACAGGCAAGGGGAAAGAAGTTCAAGAAACTGAGAGACCGGATGGACGGCAGATACCAGTGGTGCATCGCGGCAGTTCCGGGAGAGAAATGGGCGAAGAAGCTCTTTCCATCTCTTTCGAGGAAGGCAGCAGTCGATGCGCTCTGGGAGAAGATTCTCTACTGCTCCCGTGCTCTTTCGGATCCTGTAAAGGCATGGCAGGAGCATGACGGGGATCTCAAGAGAAGGTGCGGGTATCTGAACTCGATCGGAATCGACAGTCTCCACTATACATCCCCCGAGGGAACCGACCTCACAGTAGGCCTCATGGAGGAGTCTCTCTTCCAGGGCGGCGGTGAGACGACAATCGGCGAAAGAAAGGTCTACTTCCAGCCGAATATTCCATCCGAAGAGTGCTTCACATCTCCGAAGAAGGGCAGGGCCGACGGCATAGTCTATGCAACGATGCCCTTGTGCTACAACGGCAATCTCATCGAGAATTTCCATATCCGTTTCAAGGACGGAAAGGCAGTTGAATGGAAGGCGGAGAAGAACGAGGAGCTTCTGGAAAAGCTTCTGACAATGGACGAGGGAGCATCATTCCTTGGGGAGTGCGCTCTCGTTCCCAACTCTTCTCCCATCCGTCAGTCCGGCCTTCTCTTCTACAACACCCTCTTTGACGAGAATGCGACATGCCACATAGCATTCGGCGCGGGTTTCGACAGTGCTGTTAAAGGCTACGAGAATCTTACAAAGGAAGAGTGCCGGAAGAAGGGAGTCAACGACTCGATGATCCACATCGACTTCATGATAGGATCGGACACACTCGATATCGACGCTGTCACGAAGGACGGAAAGACGGTTCCCATCTTCCGTAAGGGCGAATGGGCCTTCTGAGAGTCCTTAAAGCGGCTGCTACAATGGAGTGCCTTCTCTTAACTGTACGCCCGGCGTGAGTCAGAGCTTTGAGACGCGGCACAGAGCGACGAGTAATCCCCTTGCAGTTTCCGTTCCATCACTCTTCCTTCGGAGCACGTTTTCTTGTGATAAGATCGAGGTCCTGCAGTGTGCGTCCGAGTTCATCATCCTTTGCAACATTCAACAGGTCTTTTTCAAGATTGAGGGCATGAAGAACGGAGACATAGATTCCCATTGCAACACCGGGGTCACCATTCTCGACTTTCGTCAGAGTCTGACGTGTTATTCCGGCTTTCTCGCTGACGAGAGCAGACGTGAGCTTACGGCGCAGCCTTGCAAGCTTGATGTTTTCACCGAGGACGGAGAGAATGCGTTCGACAGATGGCAGTAATGTAACAGTACCTCTTCCCATAACGGTAATTATTAACATTAATCTGCAGAGAAGGCTGTCTTCTGTGCCTCTACTCTTCCCCCGGGCGCTGCCAGAAGAATACTCAGAGGATATGATTCAGAAAGTCCTGTGCACGCCTTGTCTTCGGGTGCGAGAACATCTCCTCGGGTTTTCCTTCTTCCACGATCTCGCCGTCGGCCATGAAGACGACCCTGTCGGCTGCGGCTTTTGCAAATCCCATCTCGTGGGTGACGAGAAGCATCGTCATGCCGCTCTGGGCAAGAGAGAGCATTACGTCGAGAACCTCCTTGATCATCTCCGGATCGAGTGCCGATGTCGGCTCGTCGAAGAGCATCGCCTTCGGCTCCATGGCAAGGGCCCTTGCAATTGCGACTCTCTGCTGCTGGCCGCCCGAGAGCTGATGAGGCTTCTGCCTGGCCTTGTCCTCGAGACCGACTCTCCTCAGAAGTGCCATCGCCTTCTTCTCGGCTTCCTCCCTTGAAAGCTTTTTGACCTTCATGGGGGCGAGTGTTATGTTGTCGAGAACCGAGAGGTGCGGAAAGAGGTTGAAGGACTGGAATACCATTCCTACATCCTCCCTGATCTTCCTCCTGTCGGCCTTGTCGCTCATAATATCGACACCGTCGATGAGAATCTGTCCCTTCTGAGCCTTTTCTATGGCATTGACTGTCCTTAAAAGGGTGGACTTTCCCGAGCCCGAGGGGCCTATGATGACGACGACTTCGCCGTCGTTGACGGTGAGGGAGACATTCTTCACGGCATGCATGATCGTGCCGTCGTTGTTTTCGAAGTCCTTATATACATTCTTTATTTCGATCTTAGCCATTTTTGTGAAGTTTCTCCTCCATGAGACCCACGAGACGTGAGAGTATTAATGTGAGAATAAGGTAGATGAGCGCGACGATGAGCATCGTCTGCAAAGAGAGGAATGTGCGCGAGATATATTCCCTTCCTCTCTTGAGGATATCTGAAAGGGCGAGGATCGAGACAAGCGACGAATCTTTGAGCATGGAGATGAACTCGTTTCCGATAGCGGGAAGAACGACCTTTATAGTCTGGGGAAGTATGACGTGGACGAAGGTCTGGCTCTTCGATAGTCCGAGAGCCGTTGCCGCCTCACTCTGACCCTTCGGGATGGACTGGATGCCTGCACGGATGATCTCTCCCATATATGCACCGAAGCATATGGAGAGGGCCACTATCGCGGCAACTATTCCGTCTATGTGGATAAGGGATCCCAGGGCATAGTAGAGGAACATGAGCTGTACAAGAAGCGGAATTCCCCTGATGAGTTCGACATATACTCCGCAGATCTGATTTACGACCCGGTTTTTCGATGAGGATCCCAGTCCCGTCAGAATGCCGATCACTACGGCGCCGAGGATGGCGAAGACGGTGCATTCGAATGTCGTGGGGATTCCGGTGATTGTGTAGAGGAATATCTTGAGATAGACATCCTTTTTCAGCGTGCAGAGAAGTACGAGAAGAATGATCGACCCGTAGAATGTGAGTCTCCAGGAGTTGATCAGATGGGAGTTGCCCTTCTTCGGAATCAGGACACCGTCCGTCATCGTGATGACAGTGGGGGCCTTCGTGCTCTCCGTGTTGTCTACGGAAATGACCTTGCTCGCGATTTCGCTGACACTCCTGTAGTTGTTATCTGTATCCATTGTTTGTTCCTTATACAGCAAAAGGTCAGAGGGGAGAGAATACCCTCTGACCGCAGAAGTCTATTATGAAATGTTAATTGAGACCGTATTTAGCCTTGAGGGAAGCGACTGTGCCGTCAGCTGTGACTTTCTCGAGTCCCTCGTTGAGGAGGTTCAAGAGTTCTGTGTTGCCCTTCTTTACAGCCATTGCCATGTCATCGGAGTTTTCGAACGAGCCTGCAATCTTCAGAACCTTTGAGTAGCTCTCATTCTGGAGAACGAAGTCCTGAGCAACGACGGAGTCGAGTACGACTGCGTCAAGGTTGCCGTTTGCAAGGTCGAGCACAGCAGATGGTGCCTCGTCATATGTGGAAGGTGTGAGTCCGAGGTCCTCCACAGCGAACTGGCATGTCGTTCCGAGCTGGACACCGATCTTCTTACCTTCGAGGTCGGCGTCGGAGTGGATGCTCTCGTTGTCGTTCTTTGTTACGATCGAGAGTGCGAACTGGAGAATAGGAGAAGTGAAGTCGACACTGGCCTTTCTTTCCTCTGTTACTGTGAGTCCCGATGCCCCGATGTCGTACTGTCCGCCCTGGATACCTGCGATGATTCCGTCGAAGGAGACGTTTGCAATCTGGACCTTGATGCCGACTGCATCAGCGACAGCCTGGATGAGTTCAACTTCATATCCTGCGGGATTGCCGTTGTCATCGATGTATTCAAGAGGCGGATAGTCGCAGCTGACTGCAACCGTATATACTTTGTCTTCCTTCTTTGTCTCCTGAGCTCCCTGAGCCGAGATGATGGAAAGTACCGTTAATGCGATAAGTGCGAAAGTGATGAGTTTTTTCATTGTTTAACCTTATTGAGGTGGAAACTCCGATGCTTGCATCGTGAGAGGAACCTCAATTGCCTTTTACTTTACTGATGCAGAGAAAGTTGCATCACCTTGTCTATATCAATCCCTTCTAAAGGGGAGTTTACATAACCTCTCCTCTAGCCCGTAGGCTATCGGAGAGTGGAGATAAGACGCCTATAAGGCCCGCTTCTCCTGCGGTAACGGAGTCGCCAACTCCGGCGTCCTTCGCCAATGTTACGGAAGGTTTAGAGTCCGCATCACTGTCTCTACCCCTTGAGACTGTTTAAACACGGACC
>CAVACS010000044.1:0-9294 GCA_963587105.1 Anaerovoracaceae bacterium
AGTGCGAACCGTCCTTCTTTATCGGAAGAATTCCCGTCATGTAAGCAGCAGCCACAACTCTTGAAGTGAACACCTCGTTTTTGAACCATGAACGCAGAAGATCAAGATAGGTCTTCTGTGCATTCTCGTCATTTTTCGCCTCCCTGATGACGGCATCCCATTCATCGATTATAAATATGAAAGGCTTTCCATCCGGCTCTTCAACAATTCGTATCAGGTTGTCTGACAGAGAATCTTCGCTTGAGATATCATAGCCCATATTTTTCAGATCTCTGTTGATAGCATTTATTATAAGGATGGGAACATCTGACAATGACCTTTTGTTTATGCGTGCCTTAGAAACAAAACTTGCAGTGTCAAAGTAAATGACATTGTATTTATTGATATGTTTCTCATAATCCTCCGTAGAGGATATTTTCTTGTCGTCGAAGAGGGAGTGGGAATCACATGACCTGTCATAGTAGGCACAGAGCATTCTTGCGGCATAGCTCTTACCGAAACGGCGGGGACGGCTGATACATGTCAGTTTGCCAGTCTTCTGCAACGTACTGCTGATCATGCTGATAAGCATTGTTTTATCAACATATTCAGATGAAGCAATTTCACTAAAACCCTTATTGCCGGGATTTATGCAGACGCCCATTTCTCTCACCTCCACTTGCCAAGATAGCCGAGAAAACCTCTTACAAAGAAAGAATAAAGGAAGACAGGGTAAAAGTCAAAGTAACAAAGCTTTCCCCGCCGCGAGGACTCTCCTCTTTGCGGACACATGACACAATAAAAGAGTTCCGTCTTGCCTCTTTTAACTGAAGAAACTATCTTTCTATAAGTAAGAGGTAAATATGAAAAGTGTAAACTATACAACGAAGGGCACATGTGCCCGTGCTATCCACTTCGATCTCGACGACGAGAACAGAATACACAATCTCTCATTCGACGGGGGATGCAACGGCAATCTGAAGGCTATCGGAAAACTATGTGAAGGAAAGGATGCAAAGGAAGTTGCATCAATTCTCGAAGGCAACACCTGCGGTTTCAAACCCTCATCGTGCGCTGATCAGCTCAGCCGTGCAATAAAGGAGAATCTCTGAGCCGGAATAGCGGCATTTAAAAAGGGGCTGTTTTGCGCAGTCCCTTTTCTTTTTCCCTTACAATCAGAAGCGGATGTGGCTGAATGCCTTGTTTGCTTCTGCCATGCGGTGTACATCTTCCTTCTTCTTGAAGGCTGTACCTGTCGAATTGTAAGCATCGATGAGCTCGTCGGCAAGCTTGTCCGCCATTGTCTTACCATTTCTGTTTCTTGCAGCTGTGATAATCCATCTCATGGCGAGAGCTTCACGTCTTGTCTCTCTGATCTCGGTCGGTACCTGATATGTAGCACCACCGACTCTTCTCGACTTGACCTCGACAGCAGGCTTTACGTTCTCGAGAGCCTTGTTGAATACGTCGATTTCCTTTTCGCCTGTCTTTGCAGCGATGATCTTGAGAGCATCGTAGACAATCTTCGAGGAAACAGACTTCTTGCCGTCGATCATCATGCGGCAGATGAGCTTTTCGACAGCTGTGCTGCTGTATACTGCGTCAGGACGAACTTTCCTGACAGGGGTTTTTTCTCTACTCATTTTCTCTTACCTCCCATCAAGCCTTCGGCCTCTTAGCACCATACTTCGAACGGCTTCTCTTTCTGTCAGCAACACCAAGAGTATCCTTGCTGCCGCGCACGATATGATATCTGACACCGGGAAGGTCCTTGACTCTTCCACCTCTGATGAGAACAACGGAGTGTTCCTGGAGGTTGTGTCCGATACCCGGAATGTAAGCTGTGACTTCGATTCCGTTGGAAAGACGAACTCTGGCAACCTTACGGAGAGCAGAGTTAGGTTTCTTAGGTGTAACTGTCATGACTCTCGTACATACACCTCTTTTCTGCGGGCATCCCTCGAGAGCGGGGGACTTTGTCTTCTGCTTAGCAGTACTTCTGCCCTTTCTTATAAGCTGATTAATTGTAGGCATCTATATTCGACGCTCCTTTTTATTGCCTTCCGTCTCACACCGGAAAGCTGACACTCCGCGCAGGCGGAGTTCTATTAAAAACTGCGGTCAGCATGAGACGCAGGGGACATGCCCGAAGAGCAACGCCGACAGGCGTCACTCCTCATCTATCATGGCATCGCCTATTTCCCTGTCATCTCCCACAGTCTTCATTTCTGCAAGATCCTCGAAGTCAGTTTCATCTTCAGCTGTCGGGTTGTTCTCCCTGTTTGCATCCCTGATCTTCTGTTCTTCAAGAAGTTTCTGATCTTCAGTAAGTACGATATCTCTGTAGCCGACGAATCCGGTACCTGCCGGAATGAGCTTACCGATGATAACGTTCTCCTTGAGACCTCTCAACTCGTCTGTTTTACCAGCAATGGCGGCTTCTGTCAATGTCTGCACGGTATGTGCGAACGAAGCACCGCTGATGAACGACTCACTGTTGCGTGCCGCGTCGGATACGCCGCTGAGGCAGGGCCTTCCTATGGCAGGTACTCTGCCCTCGGCCTTTGCCTTCTCGTTCTCCTTCAGGAATTCGAGCTTGTCGACCTTCTGGTTCTCGATGAAGCGTGTATCGTTGCTTCTTACGATCTCAACTGTTCTGAGCATCTGACGGATGATGATCGAGAGATGCTTCTCGTTGATTTCGATATCCTGCTCCCTGTAGACGTTCTGTATAGCCTTTACGAGGAAGGAAAGGACTGCTGTCTCGCCCTGCACGGTGAGAACCTCTCTCGAATTCACCTGTGCGTCGCAGAGCTTGTCACCGCACTTGACCTCGTCACCCTCTCTCACGAGGAGGACGATACCCTGAGTCGGGACCTTGTGCATATGTCTGAAGCTCTTTCCGTCTGCAGCCTTATCCTTGAATTCGTCCTGCTTTGCAAGTTCGTCCAGTATGGTGATCTTCGCATAGCCCTTCTCGATCTTGATCTTCTCGACCGTACCGGAGACATGTGCGATGACCGTGTAGTTCTCGGTCTGTGTCTTCGTTGCATCGAAGAGGGAGTTGACGAGAGGAAGACCGCCCGCGATATCCTTACTCTTGGAAGCATCTTCCTTCGGAGCCGATGCGATTATGTCACCGGCATGGATCTCCTGTCCTTCCTCCTGGAAGTGCATGATGGATCCGCCGAGGATTGTATATGCCTTTTCATCAGAGCCGTCCTTAGGAGCGACGATGACTGTCGGGTTGTACTTACCCAGCTTGTCACGTGATACCGTGTGCCATTCCTTGACGCCGGAAGCGTGGTTCTCGACGACGAGGTAGCTCTTTCTTGCGACGAAGTCCCTCATCTCCTTTATCGTGCTGTCCTCTTCGGCGATGATGAGCTCGTTGAACGGGTCGAATGTGTAGACGATATCGCCTGCGGGGATGACCGCACCGTTTTCGACGCCTTCGCTGAGAACTGTACCGACAGGGATCTCCTCTTCGCTTGTCGAGCCGATAACGAATGTCCTGCCGTCGGAGACAAGAAGCTTACCGTTGAACCTCGAGATGACATCCTTTCCTGCATTGTCGCGGTAGAAGGCATAGCCCTTACCTACGTTGTCGCCGCTCTGCACAAGAAGATCGGAGTACTTTCCTGTGATTTCCTCGAGAATCTTCGTGACAGTATATCTGCTCTTACGCGGATATATCCTCTTCCCTTCCCTGTTGATTACATAGAGGTTGGGGTTGATTGCATCGATGATGACGGGGTAATCGAAGCTCTTCTCGTTGCTGGAGACAGTTGCAATACCGCCGGCATGGAAGGTTCTCATTGTCAGCTGTGTACCGGGCTGACCGATGGACTGAGCGGCTACGACACCGACAGCCTCGCCGATCTCGACGGTCTTGTTCGTTGCGTAGTTACGGCCGTAGCACTTCTTGCACACTCCGTGTTCAGCCTCACATGTGAGGACGCTTCTGATAAGCACCTTCTCGACACCTGCATCCTCGATGGCTGCAGCCATCTCGTTGGTGATAAGCTCGTTTGCCGGAGCAAGTACGACGCTCTTTCCATCCTTATCCTTGAGGAACGGATGGAGTACATCCTCGACGGGGAATGCACCCGCGATCTTCGAGTAAAGAGACTCGTTCTTCGCACTGTCGGCGCTGACCCACATACCGTTGATGGTGTGGCAGTCCTCCATAGTGACGACGACATCCTGTGCGACATCGACGAGCTTACGTGTAAGGTAACCTGCACGCGCTGTCTTGAGAGCCGTATCTGTAAGACCCTTTCTTGCACCGTTGGACGAGAAGAAGAATTCGATGATGGAGAGGCCTTCCTTGAAGTTCGACTTGACTGGAAGCTCGATGTTGTCGCCGTTCGGCTTCGTCATGATACCTCTCATCGCCCCGAGCTGCGAGATCTGCTTGGAAGAACCGCGGGCACCGGAGTCGGCCATCATGAAGAGCGGGTTGAAGCCGTGCTGGTCCTCCCTCATCTCCTTCATGAGAAGGTCTGTGAGCTCGTTCTTGGTGTTGTTCCAGAGCGAGATGACCTTGCTCTTTTTCTCTTCTTCGGAGATCGTACCACTGAGGAGCTGATCCTTGATGTGTGCTTCCTCTGCCTCCGCCTTTGCGATGAGGTCCTTCTTTCCCGAAGGAACGATCATGTCACTCAGGCCGATTGTAGCACCGAAGAGAGTGGCATATTTGTATCCGAGGCTCTTGACGGAGTCGAGAAGTTCGACTGCAACACTGGGCTTGTCGCTCTCGAGAGTTGCCGTGATGAGCTTCTTGAGCTGCTTGTCGCCGAGACAGTAGTTCTGGAAGGGCAGTCCTTCGGGGATCGAAGAATTGAATATGATTCTTCCCGGTGTCGTCTCTGTCCACCTGACTGAGTCAGATACCGTCTTGTTGCCCTTTTCGTCGATGACGACGAGGTCCTTCTTCAGACGATAATATATTCTCTCGTTGTAGGAGATACATCCGGCATCGATGGCAGCTTCGATCTCGCTTATGGAGTCGAAATGCTTTCTCTTTTCACCTCTGTCGAGGTCGAATCTTTCCTTCGTAAGGTAGTAGATACCCAGGACCATGTCCTGGCTCGGATAAGCGATCGGCTTACCGTTTGCGGGGTCGAGGAGGTTCGTAGTGCTGAGCATGAGCGTCCAGCACTCGAGCTGTGCAGCCTCTGAAAGAGGAACATGGATAGCCATCTGGTCACCGTCGAAGTCGGCGTTGAATGCATGACATACAAGCGGATGGAGCTTGAGGGCCTTACCGTCGACGAGGACGGGTTCGAAGGCCTGGAAGCCCAGACGATGGAGTGTCGGAGCACGGTTGAGCATAACAGGATGCTCCTTGACGACATCCTCGAGGATGGACCATACCTCCGGAGCTCCCTCTTCGACCATAGCCTTCGCCTTCTTGACGTTGGGTGCGATTCCGTTGTCGTGAAGTCTTCTGATGAGGAAGGGCTTGAAAAGCTCGAGAGCCATGAGTGATGGAACACCGCACTGATGCATCTTGAGTTCGGGGCCTACGACGATGACGGAACGTCCCGAATAGTCGACACGCTTACCAAGAAGGTTCTGTCTGAATCTTCCCTGCTTACCCTTGAGCTGGTCTGCAAGAGACTTGAGGTCTCTCTTCGATGCTCCCTTTGCGGGGTTGTCGACCTTGCCGTTGTCCAGAAGACAGTCGACTGCTTCCTGCAGCATTCTCTTCTCGTTGCGGACGATGATGTCCGGAGCCTGGATGGAGATGAGGCGCTGGAGGCGGTTGTTTCTGTTGATGACTCTTCTGTAGAGTTCGTTGAGGTCCGTCGTTGCAAATCTTCCGCCGTCGAGCTGGACCATAGGTCTGAGATCGGGCGGGATTACTGGCAGGACAGTGAGAATCATCCACTCGGGCTGGTTACCCGAATCGATGAACCATGTGCAGTACTTGATGACCGATGCGGCCTTCTTTGCCTCACCGCTGTCAGTCTTTCCGTTCTTACGGATGATTTCAGCAAGGATCTCCCTGTTCTTCTCCCTCAGTGCAACGAGGTCGAGGTCCTTCAAAAGCTCATAGATGGCCTCTGCGCCCATTCCGGCCTTGAAGGAGTCCTCTCCGTACTTTGCAGTGTACTCTTCGTACTCTGCTTCGCTGAGGACCTGGCACTTTGAAAGCTCGTCGATCTGACCCGGGTCGATGACGACATAGCTCTCATACTTGAAGATGGAGTTGAAGTCTGCTTTCTTCATCTCGAGCAGATAGCTCATGATGGAGGGCTGTGACTTGTAGAACCAGACATGTGCGACGGGGGTTGCAAGCTTTATGTGGCCGCTGCGCTCACGTCTGACCTTCTTCTCGGTGACTTCGACGCCGCAGCGCTCGCAGACAGTTCCCTTGTATCTTTTGCTCTTGAACTTGCCGCACCAGCATTCCCAGTCGCGGGTCGTACCGAAGATGCGTTCACAGAAGAGACCGTCTCTCTCCGGACGGAGAGAACGATAGTTGATGGTCTCCGGCTTCTTGACTTCACCGTAGGACCACGCAAGAATCTGCTCCGGGGACGCAATCTTTATTCTAAGTGTGTTGATGTCATGTGTATCGCTCATCCCTTATCTCCTTACTGAACGTTCTTTTCCTTTTCGGCCTTGCTGATGAGTTCCCTGTCCCTTTCGGTGAGCGGGATCAGCTTGCCGTTCTCGTCGTATGCAGCAAGATCGAGTGCAAGACCTCTCAGGCCCTGGCACAGTACCTTGTATCCTTCCGGAAGATCATCCGGTCTCTCCGCCGGCTCGCCCTTGACGATTGCCTGGTAGATGTTGACCCTGCCCTTCATGTCGTCGCTCTTGACAGTAAGCAGTTCCTGCAGGTTGTTCGCGGCACCGTATGCCTCGAATGCCCATACCTCCATTTCACCCAGTCTCTGACCGCCGAACATAGCCTTGCCTCCGAGAGGCTGCTGTGTGACGAGAGAGTACGGACCGGTAGCTCTTGCGTGCATCTTGTCATCGACGAGATGATGGAGCTTGAGGTAGTAGATATAACCGCAGAAGACCTTGTTGACGAACGGAACGCCTGTTCTGCCGTCGTAGAGGGTGACCTTGCTGTCCTTCGGAAGTCCGGCCTTGACCATCTCCTCTTCAATCTGCTCCATTGAAGCGGACTGGAAGACAGGTGTCTTGTACCAGACGTCGTTCTTGACTGCGGCCCATCCCAGCTGAGTCTCCATGAGCTGTCCGATGTTCATTCGGGAAGGAACGCCGAGCGGGTTGAGACATACATCGAGCGGAGTACCGTCTTCCATGTACGGCATGTCTTCCTGCGGAAGTACTCTCGATACGACACCCTTGTTACCGTGTCTGCCGGCCATCTTGTCGCCCTGCTTGAGCTTACGCTTCGTGGCGATGTAGACCTTGACGGTCTCTAACGAACCCGGAGTAAGCTCCTCCTTCTTCGTTATTCTCTGGATGTCGATGACGGTTCCTTCCACGCCGTGCGGGACGACGAGGGATGCGTTCCTCGTATCCTTGCTCTTCTCGCCGAAGATGGAGTTCAGGAGCTTCTGCTCCGGAGTATTCTCCGTCTCCGTCTTCGGGGTCGTCTTACCTACGAGGATGTCTCCCGAGCGTACATATGTACCGATGCATACGATACCGTCGGCATCGAGGTGCTCGACAGCCCTCTCGGAGGTGTTGGGAAGGTCACGGGAGAATCTCTCCTCTCCGAGCTTCGTCTCCTTTCTGTCAACCTCGTATTCCTTGATATGGATCGATGTGTAGATATCTTCGCTTACGACTCTCTCGCTGATAAGGACGGCGTCCTCGTAGTTGTATCCGTTCCATGGAACGAAGCCGACGAGGATGTTTCTTCCGAGTGCGAGCTCACCGTGGTCGGTGCTCGGGCCGTCTGCAAGGACATCATTCTTCTTTATCTCATCGCCGACATGAACGAGCGGGCGCTGGTTCATGCAGGAATCCTGGTTTGTGATCTCGTACTTTCTCAGCTCATACACATCAAGCTCACCGGGAACCGTCGGTTCATCGGGCTGTACCTTGATAGTCAGTGACGATACATATACGACCTTTCCGCTCCTTCTGGCCTTGACCATAATCGAGGAGTCGTATGCCGTTCTGCCCTCCATACCGGTTCCGACACGCGGAGTCTCCGGGAATACGAGAGGAACTGCCTGACGCTGCATGTTCGATCCCATGAGGGCACGGTTGGCGTCGTCGTGCTCGAGGAACGGAATAAGGGATGCCGCGACGGACACTACCTGCTTGGGTGAGACATCCATCCAGTCGATCTCCTCCGGAAGCGCCGTCGAGTAGTCCTGGTTGGCTCTGACGGAGACCTCGCCCTTGAGGACGAATGAGCCGTCCTTCTTTTTCTCGACCTCTGCGTTGCCCTGTGCAATCCTTGCCTTCTCCTCGTCGTTGACGTCGAGATATCTGCACTCATCGGTGACGACGCCCTTCAGGACCTTTCTGTAAGGTGTCTGGATGAAGCCGTAGTCGTTGATCTTCGCATAGTTGGCGAGAGTAAGGATAAGACCGATGTTTCCGCCTTCAGGTGTCTCGATAGGACAGATCTTTCCGTAGTGGGTGTAATTGACGTCTCTTACGTCGAAGAGCTGACGGGCATTGTCCCTCTTGATACCGCCCTTGGGTCCGATAGCGGAGATTCTTCTCTTGTGTGTCAGCTCGGCAAGCGGGTTGACCTGGTCCATGAACTGCGAAAGCTGGGAGGAACCGAAGAACTCCCTCACTGCGCCGATGACCGGCTTGATCGAGATGATATCCTGTGGTCTGACGTCGTCATCGGAGACGTTCATCTTGTCCTTTGCAGCCTTGACCATCTTGCTGAATGCGTCGCCGAGGCTGTTCTCGAGAAGCTCTCTGACAGTTCTGACTCTTCTGTTTCCGAGTGAGTCTTCGTCGTCCCTGGGGAACTTTCCGTCGCCGAACTCCATGATGAGGCGTGTCGTTGCAATGACGTCCTCGATTGTGAGCGTCGTCTCCTTTATGTACTTCGATTCATCCATACCGAAGAACTTCTTGTTGAGCTTGTACCTTCCGATTTCAGAGAAATCATAGCGGTTGGGATCATTGAAGAAATCCTTGTAGTAGTTGATGACCTTGTCACTGTCTGTTGTTGTTCTGATGTGCTGGGGAAGGAATGTCTTCCACTTTTCCGCAACATAGCCGATGTAGAGGTCCTTGAACTCCTTGCCCTCCTCGCGGTAGATGCGCTGGCAGTTCTCCCATTTCTCCTTGTCGAATGCAAGGCTGCGCTTGTTGAGTGCCGAAACATCACCCTGGATGACTCTGTAG
>CAVACS010000044.1:9304-17993 GCA_963587105.1 Anaerovoracaceae bacterium
GAAGATCTTCTCCTGCTGGAGTGTCTTGAGGACAGCCATCGAGGGAAGGTCGTCGAGGTTGGTCTCCTGTGTATCGATGACTTCGATGTCGTCGATGCCGGCGTTGTGGAGTTCCTGGAGATTGATTGCTCCGAGCTCGTCACCTGCACAGAAGAGGACGCTGCCGTCCTTCTTTATGTCCTTGTATGCAAAGCGCGGGAAATGGCCGTCGTAGTCGGAGGTGCTGATAAGCTCGGAGGAATAGAACTGGGAGACGATTGCGTCTCTTGTCTCGAGACCGAGCATACGCATGAAGAAGGTCACGGGGATGGCGATCTTCTTGAACGACTGAGTGTCGTCCTTGCTGCGCGGGCTTGTTGCGTAGATGAGGTTATGGATGGCACCGTAGATCAGTGTCTCCTTGCCCTTTCTGTTCTCGTCTGACGAGACGGAGAAGTCAACCTTGTTCTCCTTGTCGTCGACGTTTGTTCTCTCGAATACGAACGAGAGCATCGACCCCAGATAGGGATAGAGGTTTGCAGCGAAGAGAGAAGACTTGAGACCCTTCTTGTTCATGTTCTTGAAGATTACTCCGGGAGAACGGACAATGCTGGATACTATGACTCTCTCCGAGCCGTTGATTATGAACGTACCACGATCTGTCATGACGGGGAATTCGCCGAAGAAGATCTCCTTCTCCTGGATTTCGCCGCCCTTCTTCTCGAGCTGGATTCTTACCTTGACAGGTACTCCAAAAGTACTTCCCTTCCTCTTGCACTCGCCTTCCGACTTCATGGCGAAGACATCGCCCGGGTCGACACAGTAGCCGGCATAACGCACTGTCATGCCTCCGTTGGGAGCTTCGATGGGGAAATAGGTCTGGAAAAGATGTTCGAGTCCGTACCTGGGATCCGGTTCCTGTCCGTGCATGATCTTATCGAGCTGCAGGAAATCCTTGTATGATGCAGTCTGAATCTCTACAAGATTCGGAACAGGATACTCATTGAGTACTTCGGAACCAATGTTGACTCTCTCAAATACTTTACCGTTTCCGGTCATATCGTTGTACCTCCAGAATGGAACAGAAAAATGTGTTCCGGAGCTTTCGCTGTAATTGTTGCCAGGGTGTTTCGGCCGCCTCAGATTAGACGGCAAAGCCCCAGTGCCCCTGGGGAACACTGGGTGCCGTTATTAAACCGGTGTTATTTGACTTCGATAACACAGCCTGCAGCTTCGAGCTTCTCCTTGAGGGATGCAGCTTCTTCCTTGCTGACAGCTTCCTTGATCATACCGCCGTTCTCGCAGAGTTCCTTAGCTTCCTTGAGGCCGAGACCTGTGACAGCGCGGACTTCCTTGATACAAGCAATCTTCTTAGCAGCGTCGACGCTCTTGAGAGAAACGTTGAACTCTGTCTGCTCTTCGACAGCCTCAGCAGCACCTGCAGCAGCAGGACCAGCAACAGCAGCAGCTGCTGCAACAACACCGAACTTCTCTTCCATCATCTTGATGAGTTCGGAAACTTCCATGACGCTCATAGCTGCGATGGATTCGAGGATTTCTTCTTTTGTAGCCATATTATCTTCTCCTTATTCTTTTTTGACGGTCTAGCAGGTTACTTGAAGACTAGGACCGTATAATTTTAATTTTCAGCAGCAACTCCGCCCTTGGACTCGACATATGCGAGCAGTGTAGCAGCGAGTTTCTGTACAGGTGCCTTCATCGTGCCCATGAGGGATGCGATGAGTTCCAGCTTCGTGGGAAGCTTGGAGATTGCTTCGATCTGCTCTGCAGAGAGTACTTCGCCGTTGAGGAGAGCACCCTTGACCTGGACGTTGACGCCGTCCTTGGCAGCGCCGAAGAGAACCTTTGCGACGATGTTGGCAGTGTCACCCTTGAGGAGAGCTACAGCTGTAGGTCCGATCATCTGCTCCTCGGCACCCGACTTGTCGAGATTCTGGAGGGCGATCTTCGCATAGCGGTTCTTCACGACTCTGTATGCCGCCTCATCCTTCCTCAGATCCTTTCTGATCTTGGTGATCTGGTCGACAGTCATACCTCTGTAATCTGTGAAGATATATCCGTCATAGCCTGCAAACTCTTCACGGAGTGCAGCAACGGCATCTTCCTTGGCCTTGTTTACGTGAGCCTTGTATTCTTCCATTTTGTCCTCCATTATGCGTTGGCAGCTTCAAGAGCTTCCTTGACTTCAACGTGGACGCCGGGGCCCATTGTCGAAGAGAGAGCGATAGAAACCACATAGTCACCCTTTGCGTCAGAGGGCTTCTTTCTCATGATTTCAGCAAGAACTGCAACGGAGTTCTCTGCAATCTGACTGTTCTCCATGTTGACCTTGCCGACTGCGAGGTGTACGACTCCCGTCTTGTCGGAACGGAACTCAACACGACCCTTCCCCAGCTCTGCAAGAGCACCCTTGATGTCGTTGGTAACCGTCTGAGTCTTCGGGTTAGGCATGAGGCCTCTTCTGCCGAGGATAGGACCGAGCTTACCGACTTCCTTCATCATGTCGGGGGTTGCGACTGCAACGTCGAAGTCCATCCAGCCGCCCTTGATCTGATCGATGAGGTCGCTGTCGCCGACATATGCCGCGCCTGCAGCTCTTGCCTCTTCAGCCTTGTCTCCCTTTGCGAAGACGAGAACCTTCTTCTGTGCGGAGAACTGGTTCGGAAGAACGACGGTGTCTCTGACGGACTGGCTCTTCTTGAGGGTGAGCTTGACGGAGAGCTCTACAGTTTCATTGAACTTTGCAAACGAACATTCCTTTACGAGTGCCGCAGCGTCTGCGAAGCTGTAGGTCTTTGTTCTGTCAACCTTCTTCACTGCTTCCTGATATTTCTTACCTCTCTTCATCTTACTTCTCCACTTCAACGCCCATTGAACGAGCTGTACCAGCTATGATTTTCTTTGCTGCTTCGATGTCGTAAGCATTGAGATCCTCAAGCTTTGTCTTGGCGATTTCAGTAAGCTGGGCATCTGTAAGCTTGCCGACCTTTGTCTTGTTCGGTGTGCCGCTTGCAGTCTGCAGTCCGAGAGCCTTCTTGATAAGAACCGCCGCCGGGGGAGTCTTCAGAATAAAAGTAAAACTCTTATCCGAGTAGACAGTGATGATAACAGGGATGATGAGTCCAGCTTCAAAACCTTTGGTCTTGTCATTAAACTGCTGGACAAACTGAGGTGCGCTGACACCGTGCGGGCCGAGAGCAGGACCTACTGGAGGTGCTGGTGTGGCCTTCTGGGCAGGACACTGAAGCTTGATTACTGCGGTAATCTTCTTCTTTGCCATTTTCTTTCTCCTTACGCCGGAACCTGGTCTGAGCTGACCGATAAGCGGGGTTCCGCGCTGGTATTAACGCTCTTCAACGAAGAGCTCCCACCCTGTATGCCGTAACATAGAGGGGAGATTTCATAAATAATAATAAAAAACCGGAAAGGGTTATCCTGCGATAACCTTCTCCACCTGATTGAAATCGACTTCGACAGGAGTCGAGCGCCCGAAGATCTGGACAGAGAGTCTCAGCCTTCCCTTCTGGACATCGATTTCATCTATCGTGCCGTTGAACGACGTGAACGGACCGGCG
This sequence comes from Anaerovoracaceae bacterium, assembly GCA_963587105.1. Classification (GTDB taxonomy): domain Bacteria; phylum Spirochaetota; class Spirochaetia; order Sphaerochaetales; family Sphaerochaetaceae; genus Ornithospirochaeta. Next base: position 12,880 of record CAVACS010000044.1, read on the forward strand.
GTGATGAGCACCTCCTCTCCGACGGAGAAATCCTGCTTGGGTCTGAAAGTCTTCTCTTCAGGAAGCTCACCGGCCATGACAAGAATTCTCTTGTGTTCCGCAGCACTGAGCGGCTTGGGGGGTACCCTGCCGTTGGGATCTCCGCTCAGAAAGCCGGAGACACCGTTTATTCCCACGATCTTCGATACGATGGAATGCCAGCCTGTATCGGGGAGCTGGAGTTCGACGAGAAGATAGCCGGGCAGAATCTTTCTGTCCTCGATCTTGACCTCGCCGTCCTTATCGGAACGGACCCTCACCTTTTCCATCGGGATGTTCACCCCGGTGCAGTAAGCCTTGAACTCGGGATCGAGAGTCATGTACTTTGTGATGATCTTCTCGATCTTCTGCTCGTAGCCTGAATATGTCTGGATTACGTACCAACCCTTTTCCATCGTCTGTTCCCGTATCTACCTTAGAAAATAAGGTCCATAAGCTGGCCGATGCCGATATCGACAAGGCCGAGGACAATTGCAAAGACTATTGTTGAGATGATCACGACCCATGTATAGTGAACAACTTCATCCCTCTTCGGCCAAGAGACCTTCTTGAGTTCACCCCAGCATTCTTTGAAATATTTAGCAACCTTCATATTCTACTCCATCTTCCTCGAAGTGCCAGCAGGCCAGGAGGGATTCGAACCCCCAACACCCGGTTTTGGAGACCAGTGCTCTAACCATTGGAGCTACTGACCTGCTCGCACCTCGAAGAAAGCAGCTCTTGTCTTATTTGATCTTTGTTTCTCTGTGCAGTGTGTGCTTGCGTTCGAACGGGCAATACTTCATGAGTTCAAGCTTCTCAGGTGTATTGCGGCGGTTCTTCTCTGTTGTGTAGTTCTTCTGCTTGCACTCTGTGCACTGAAGAGCGATCTTTTCAACCGGTCCTTTCTTCTTTGAACTTGCCATATACAATTCTCCTCACGACAAATGTCGCTTCACTAAGCTCCCGGGCGGATTCGAACCGCCGACCCCCACCTTACCATGGTGGTGCTCTACCAGGCTGAGCTACAAGAGCATATGAGCCGCATAAATTGCGACACGCATTGGAAACTCTAGCAAAAAGAGCCCTTTCTTGTCAATAGAAAGAGAAGCCCCGCCGGGAATACCGCCAAAATAAGATAATCGGGACAATTCTAGCGACCGTCATCAAAAGATTCAAGGGACGGAAAACTGAACATTCCAAATTTAATATCGGTCTTATTATTGAATATGAGCGCTGACTTTAAATAAAATAAAAAGGCAATAAACTCTCCAAGGAGGACCTATCGTGCCGGAAAAAAACCGCATCAGATACGGCAATACAAGCGCCGAAATCGCACTTGATTTTGCAGAACAGCTTAAATACAACCAGGACGCAGACGTCTATCATACCACGCCCGAGGGCCGCTACGAGGCCATCGCGTATGCCGTGAGGGACAGGATCATCCATCAGTGGGACCTCTCCAGAAAGACGCAGAGAAAGAATCACTCGAAGAGGGTCTACTATCTTTCCCTCGAGTTCCTCATGGGAAGGGCCATGACGAACAACATCATCAACCTCGGCATCGAGAAGCCGGTCAGGGAAGCACTTTCCTCCCTCGGCTATGAATACGAGGAGCTCAGGGATACCGAAAGCGACGCGGGACTGGGCAACGGAGGACTGGGTCGTCTCGCCGCATGCTTCATGGATTCACTTGCAACTCTCGAGCTTCCCGCCTACGGCTATGGAATAAGATACAACTACGGAATCTTCAGACAGAAGATCGTCAACGGCTACCAGTCCGAACAGCCCGACAACTGGCTCAGATACGGAAACCCGTGGGAGCTCAAGCGCCCCGACCTTTCGTACCCCGTCTATTTCGGAGGCCATGTGACACACCTCAGGGAGAACGGCAGGGACGTCTTCAAGTGGGTTCCCTCCGAGCTCGTCAACGGCGTTGCGTATGACACCCCGATCGTCGGCTACGGCGGAAAGACAGTCAACACTCTCCGGCTCTGGTCAGCCACAAGCCCCGACGGCTTCTCCTTCGAGGATTTCAACTCCGGAGACTACACCGAGGCTGTCAGGAAGAAGATCAACGCTGAAACTCTCTCCCAGGTGCTCTACCCCAACGACACTCTCTACATGGGTAAGGAGCTGAGACTCAAGCAGCAGTATTTCTTCGTCTCCTGCTCGCTGCAGGACATTGTGAGAAGGTTCAAGCGCTACGGCGACTACAAATGGAAGAATTTCCCCGATGAGGCGGCGATTCAGATGAACGATACTCATCCCTCCCTTGCAGTTCCGGAGCTCATGAGAATACTCATCGACAACGAAGGACTGGGATGGGACGAGGCATGGGATATCACCGTGAAGACACTCGGTTACACCAACCACACACTCATGCCCGAGGCACTCGAGAAGTGGCCGCTGCCGATGCTGCAGTCCATACTGCCGCGTCACATGGAGATCATCTACGAGATCAACAGACGCTTTCTGTCTCTCGCAGTTTCCTTCTTCCCGATGCAGAACGACAAGATTGCAAAGGTGTCGATTATAGAGGAAAGCAACCCGAAGATGGTCAGAATGGCAAACCTCGCCATCATCGGAAGCCACTCCACAAACGGCGTAGCAGCTCTGCACTCAAAGCTCCTCAAGGAGAACATGTTCCCCGAGTTTGCCGAAATCTATCCGACCAGATTCAACAACAAGACGAACGGCATAACACAGCGCAGATGGCTTCTTGATGCCAACCCCGCACTCGCATCCCTCATCACCGAAGCAATCGGCGACAAGTGGATAACATCCTTCGACGAGATAGCAAAGCTTTCGGCATTTGCATCCGACAAGGCATTCATCGAGAAGTTCGACGCCGTAAAAAAGACTGCAAAGGATAACGCTGCGGCGTTCCTCAGAAAGGACTGCGGAATAAGGCTCGACACCTCGTCACTCATCGACGTACAGGTCAAGAGAATCCACGAGTACAAGAGACAGCTCCTCAACGCCTTCAATATTGTTATGATATATAACAGGCTGAAGAATGACTCGAACTACCGTTCATCCTTCCAGAACACGACATTCCTCTTCGGAGGAAAGGCGGCCCCCGGCTACGTCAACGCAAAGCTTATTATCAAGTTCATCTCGAACATAGCATCGGTTATCAACCAGGATCCCCAGGTGAAGGACCTTCTGCACGTCTACTTCATGCCCGACTACAGGGTCACCCTCGCCGAAGCCGTCATTCCTGCAACAAACCTCTCCGAGCAGATCTCAACTGCCGGAACGGAGGCTTCCGGAACAGGAAACATGAAGTTCATGGTGAACGGCGCCCTCACGATCGGAACGCTCGACGGAGCGAATGTCGAGATGGCGGAGAGAGTCGGAGACGAGAACATCTTCATCTTCGGTCATACCGAGAAGGAGATCGCCGCACTTGCACCTGTATACTCATCACGTGAATGGATCGAGTCCGACGACGAGATAAAGGCCGCAATGGATCTCATCAGATCGGGATTCTTCAACAACAATGAAAGCGGAATCTTCGATCCGCTGATCTCATCGATCATCGACCAGAACGACAGATACTTCCTGATGGCCGATGCCGCATCCTATTCCTCACGCCACGAGGATGCCGTGAAGCTCTACAGAGACGACCGCATGGAGTGGAACCGCAGGGGCATCATCAACATCGCCTCCTCCGGCTTCTTCTCATCCGACAGAACGATAAAGGAATATGCCGACGACATCTGGCACATCAAGAGCGTCAAGGTGAAGAGAAGCATGGAGGACACAGTCCTCGAGGACGCAAGAAAAGCAGACTGAGTGCTGCAGATCAAGAGCATAAGGAAAGGCTTCCGGGAAAAATCCGGGAGCCTTTTTTCGTCTTCGAGCTCTCATTTCACCGGCTGATTCCGTCCTCTCTTCAAAACCCGTGAAAAGCGTAACGCGTCCCGCCCTTCCCTCCCGGGCCCGGAGAAGTCATCCAGCTGCAGTCGAAGGAAAGCGCCACGCAGGCCTTCGGTAATAAGACCGGAAAGCTCCGGAGTAAAATATTCCCCGGCGCTAAACCGGGGAAGAGAGCTTTCTCTTTGAATCAGAAGCTTCTGATCGGCCTTATATAATCGTAAGTTGTCCTTAAGTGCACATCTATTTCTCCATCTGCAAAATTCTGATAGCTTGCGCTATGCGCGGACCATGATACTTCACTACTTGACCAGTACTTGTCCTTCTTGAAATTCCCCAGTCCCTCCTTTGCAAGAACAAGATACATCGCGTTAAGTTCATATCTACTCGGGATATACCAGTCACTGAACCCGTCAATTTCCCTTCCGAGGATATAATAGGATGCGCATATTCTGCCGCCCTTCTCTTTCAGAATTTCAGTATTCTTCTTTCCTGTTCCGATCTCGAACCTCGTGCCCCAGGAGTCATAACTCTGATCACCGAATATCATCGTACGCGGCAGATCATCCTTTGCAGCCTCCAGGAAGCGCCATCCGCACTCGGAAGAAATCAGGCCGTCTTTATTGCCGCTATCGTTGTCGGCATCGCAGTCATAGAAGATGTACCCGCCTGCCGGCCCGATATCACCAACCTTGTAATCTCTCCATACTGCCGTGAGTGTGATATTTCCGTTTACCGGACTGTTGAAGTCATATTCCTCGCCGTCAAGCGACCAGTAACCGAATGTCTGGTAATCTTTAACCTCTTTCGTCGGATTCTTTGGCCTGTAGGCTGTTCCTCCTGCCTTGACTCTCTCAGCAGTGACTTCCGTTCCGCCGTTTGAATCGAATACGACTGTATAGCTCTTGTACTCCCATTTGACTGTTAATGACATATCTGAAGTGATAGGAGTATTGAAAGAGAAGTCACGGAGGGTTTCATCATCAACCCAGCCTGCTTTGATATAGCCTTCCTTTTTTGTGTCAGGCTCTTTTGCTTTCTCGCCTTTCTTTACCCTCTGATTTTCAGCAACAGTTCCACCGTCCGTGTTAAATGAGACTGTGAAGTATTCGTACGCATCATCCCATTTTGCTTTTAGAGTTGTGTCTTCATAGATGAGATCGCTGTCGAATTTAAACTCAGAGCCGTCGCTCTTCGTCCAGTATGCAAAGTAT
>CAVACS010000045.1:0-17882 GCA_963587105.1 Anaerovoracaceae bacterium
ATTCTGATCGATGTCGACGGCGACAAACAGCCCGATATCGCAATCATGGACACCACAGGCAATGGTGATATCGACACACTTGCAGTGGATCTGACAGGGGATGGAGAATTCAACCTCTACATCAGCGACACAGACGGCAACGGGATTCCGGATCTCATCCTCATGGACGAGGAAGGAAACGGGGATCTGAAGGTGCTGGGCATGGGCGAGGACGTAGAGAATGCAATCATCGCAGCAGCAAATGCCGTGAAGGCCGCAATTGCAGCCGGCGACTACATCAGCCAGGTTCTGGATGCAGCTCTTGACGACCTTGACAAGGAAGTCAGGATTGCCCGCAAAAAACTCAGAAAGCTCAGATAAGATCGAGCCTTAGGAGACAATGCCGGCTTTCCTTCCGGGGAGGCCGGCTTTTCTGTTCACCTGATTGCGGCCCCGCTTTCAGAGGGGGCGGGATATCTTCCCCGTCTTCGTTGTTTTTCTTCTTCCCCTCTTCGTTTCATTTCAATCCTCTTACTCCATATCCTCCACATTCCGTGCCGCAGAAAGCGGGATCGAGAGAAAAGAATGCAAAAAGTGTTTTCCTTCCATGCATCATGAAAGCTATACTCAGATTATGGACAGCAATCTCAGAGGAAAGCTCATGCATATATTCGATCACACCACAGAGTGCTACAAGCTCTTCTGGTTCAAGGCTGTCCTCGAGAAAGCAGAAGAAGGAAGAAGATGCATATCGTACGAGGAAATCGTTGACGACATGATCTGTACGGCCTGGTACATGGTAAGCGAGTATCATCTGTCGCTCGGGCCGAATGACGGACTGGAGAAGCTCATTGTCAGTCTGCAGCCCTCATCGATGCTGAAACCATCGGTGGAAAAGAAGGAACTTCTGGCCTACCTCCGCTCATGCGGCAGGAGTGAGCTGAAGAAGGAGAAGATGAGGCTCATCAGATTCGTCCCCTACTGCATACTCTCACCCTTCTTTCCTCCTCAGACAAGGCTTGACAGATACTCGGGAAAAGCCGCCGCAGAGAAGATCAACAGCAATGAGGATGCAATATATGGTATTTCAGAGTACAGGGGACTCGATACTCTCATAACAATCCGTGACGGATGGATGGAGTATATGAGGGGGGAATGCACTCTCCTTAAAAGCTGGGTCGACTACAATCTCATCAACTATCTTCAAAGAAGAAATCCCTCCGTCCCCGGAATTCCCAACAAGCTGTCCCCGCCTCAGAAAAGAAATCTTCTGGATGTTTCAAAATACTGGAAGGAGATCATCAGAATCGAACCCGTCAGGGAGATCTACCTCTCCAGAACTCTCCGCCCAGACGACATCTCAATCGATCATTTCGTACCGTTCTCCTATGTCTCGTCTGATGAATTCTGGAATCTCAGTCCGACTACAAAGAGCATCAACAGCAGCAAGAGCAACAATCTCCCGCCATGGGAGAAATACTTCAATCCCCTTGTGGACATCGAATACCAGTCGTACTCTCTCATCCACAGATATCCGCAGATAAGAGAGCTCTTCGAGAAAACCGGAAAAGACCACTTCTCCTCCCCCGGCGTCAAGGAAAGGCTTTATGATAAACCCGACCTGAGCAGATCCGACTTCGGCTCTATACTCTCCGCGCTCATGGAACCGGGTTATAAGGCGGCACTCAATTCGGGCTTCAGACTCTGGGAGACGGAGATGCTTCTTTAGCCCGGGCGGGACGGAGACGCCTTATATGAAAAATCCCTTTTTTATTGACAGCCGATATCACGATGGTATTCTATACAAAATTATCGATAGCCTGTCCGCCATGCCCAGCCGTGTCTTCTATAAGAAAACATTACTGCCGGCGGAAGACTCTAAAGAGAGGGATTGTTATGTTTTCCAGTCAGATATGATAATTACCGCATTGAGCAGGAGACTGTCATACTTGTTCAAGGTTCAAGTCACACATCACTGTCGCTATACCCGCCGCCCGGACGGAGTGTCAATCACCGTCATAACTTCATTTCACGCTGCGGCGAGAAAGCGGACCCAGACGAGATGAAGAGCCTTCATTCCTTTCTCATTACGGTGCTCTCTCCCCCCGCAGCATCCGTCCAGGCCGCAGTTGGAGGCATCAGCTCCCTTCCTTTCCCTTACGATATGCGGGAAAAGAAAAAGAGGAAGTCTGAAAATTGGGGATTACCTAAGTATGCCGTTTGAGCTATTATTCACCCCAAGGAGTAATTCAATGAAAAGAACATCAGCTTTCCTACTTGTGTTTCTGACACTGGCTTTTCTTTTTGCAGGTGGAACTAAGGAGTCCTCCTCTGTTGACAATTCACTAAATAAGGTGCTTGAGAAAGGAGAATTCGTACTCGGGCTGGATGATTCATTCCCTCCCATGGGATACAGAGATGAAAACGGAGAAATCGTCGGCTTCGATATCGACACGGCAGAAGAGGTATGCAGACGGCTCGGCGTCACTCTTGTAACCCAGCCTATAGACTGGGCGGCAAAGGAGCAGGAGCTCCAGACAGGGAACATCGACTGCATATGGAACGGCTTCACAATCACTCCCGAAAGACTCGAGGCTCTGACATTCTCAGACCCGTATGTCGACAACGCCCAGGTTGCAGTCGTGAAGATCTCCTCGGGCTATGAAACTCTTTCCGACCTCAAGGGGAAGGTGATCGGAGTGCAGGCCGGGTCTTCCGCAGAGGATGCAATCGATGATACAGAAGGCTTCAGGGACAGCGTGAAGGAAGTTGTCGAATTCAAGGACAACCTCACAGCATTGATGGACCTCGAGATCGGAGGCGTCGATGCCGTAATCATGGACCTTCTCGTCGCCAACGACAATATAGCAAGGTCGGGCAAGGGAATATTCAAGGTCCTTGACGAAGGACTGGCGAACGAGGAATACGGAATCGGATTCAGAAAGGGTGATATCGCCCTGAGGGATGCCGTACAGAGCGCACTCGACGACATGGCTGCGGACGGAACACTTTCCCGGATTGCAGTCAAATGGTTCGGTGCAGATATTACCGTTGTAGGAAAATAAGCGATGGATAAACTTCTGCTGCAGCTCCTGGAGGGGACGTATGTATCGCTGAGGATATTCACCCTCACCCTCCTCTTCTCGCTTCCCCTGGGCTTTGTAGTCTGCAGGGGGAAGATGAGCCATTTCAAGCCTCTTGCGTTCATCGTGGACCTCTACATCCAGATAATGAGAGGAACGCCGCTCATACTGCAGCTGATCTTCTTCTATTTCGCACCCTATTACCTCTTCGGTTTCTCTTTCCAGCGCTTCACAGCGGCGATTATCGCATTCACAATCAACTACAGCGCATATTTTGCTGAAATCTACCGTTCGGGCCTCCAGGCTGTCGACAAAGGCCAGTATGAGGCAAGCAGGGTCCTCGGATTTACAAAGGGATACACATTCTTCCACATTATACTTCCGCAGGTCATGAAAACCGTCATGCCGTCCCTCGGCAACGAAGTCATAACCCTCGTCAAGGATACGGCCCTTGCTTCGACGATAGGCGTCATCGAGCTCTTCAGAGTTGCACAGACATCGTCAAGCAGAGTTTTCTCGACAATGCCCATATTCATTGCGGGAATCTTCTATTTCATCATGAACTACATCGTCTCGAAGATATTTACACTTATCGAGAAGAAACTCGATTACTACAACTAGGAGATGAGCATGGAAGAGATGATCAAAGCCGTATCAATCAGAAAGACATTCGGGACGACGGAAGTACTGAGGGATATATCATTCACCCTCAACAAGGGTGACGTGCTCTCCGTCATAGGCCCCTCAGGCTCGGGAAAATCAACGCTTTTAAGGATAATCACACAGCTTGAAAAGGCAGACGGCGGCTCACTCTCGATAGCTGGAGAAAGCCTCTTCGAGGAGAAGAACGGAGAAGCCGTCTATAAAAAGGAGAAGGAAAGAAGGCGTATTGCGTTAAGAACGGGACTGGTCTTCCAGAACTTCAATCTTTTTCCCCACTTCTCCGTTCTCAGGAATGTAACGGAGGCTGAAAGAGCTGTTCTCAGAATGGATAAGGCCGCGGCTGAAGACAAGGCGATTGCTCTCCTCAGGCGCATGGGACTTGAGGACAAGGCGGCGTCATACCCCTCGCAGCTCTCGGGCGGACAGAAGCAGCGTGTCTCGATAGCGCGCGCCCTTGCGCTCAATCCCGAAGTTCTCTTCTTCGACGAGCCTACATCCGCACTCGACCCCGAGCTCACACGCGAGATACTCAAAGTCATAAGAGATCTTGCCGAAGAGAAGATGACCATGGTTGTCGTCACCCATGAGATGAACTTTGCAAGGAACATCTCCGACTGGGCGATATTCATGGACGGTGGCGTTATTGTCGAAGAGGGAGAGAGGGGTAAAATCTTCGACTCTCCCGAGAAGGAAAGAACCCGACGCTTCCTCTCCTCATTCTCGGACTGAATGCCCTGTCCGGGACACCGGAGTATTATGACTGCTTCCAGGAATCATATTGCGTTTTACACAGAAACCCGGGTTTCTGACGGGAATACAGATGTCTGTCTCCTCCATGAAGCAGAAAATCAGACAGGGAATCATCAGGGAGGCGGCACAGCGGCTCTTTCTGCATCATTTTGCTTTTATTCTCCTCCCCTTCTCCGGAACGACCGTTTCCCATACCTCAGCCCAACATAAAATGTCCACACCGCGGCGGCTCAAAATTGAACTTCCAATAATCCTGTTGCTGACGTAGACTTGGAGGGGATGAAAAGATTTGCCGCCCTCCTGATAACTCTATTTACCGCATTGTCACTTCACTCTTCTGTCTCCCTTATTGCAGAGGTGAATCCCGCTCTGCTCTATGACTCCTTCCCCCGCTTCGATCTCGGTGCGGACAGCAGCAGCGATGAATACCTTAAAAGGGCGTTCTACACAACCCGTCAGGATGTCTATTACCGCTACTATGAGCGTGAGAGCTTTGCAGATATCGGATTCAGAATTGACGACGAACACTTCAGGCTCATCTTCGACATAGACCTGAGACAGACTCTCAATTCCTTCTACCGCAGAAACTACTACTCGAATATCCCGTACCGGTTCGACATCCTCAACGACATTCTGGACCTCAACTTTCCGCGCTATGCATACGGAGAAATCAGCTTTGACAGGTTCTTCCTTTCAATCGGAAGAAGACCGATATCGTGGGGGCCGGGAACCCATCAGTTCACAATAAGCCGGGATGTGCCTTTTCTTGACAATATATGGGCCGAATATACAACGCCGCTCGAAAAGGGCCGTTTCACCTACAACTTCGTCTTCATCAGCTTCAATCAGCTGGGCCTGAAATACTCCGCAGGCGCAGCTGATGAGCAGAAGAACCTTGCCGCACACAGGGTTGAATGGAACACCGGTTCTTTCAGACTCAGCATCGGCGAGCTCAACCTCATATACTCACGCTGCCCCGCCTTTTTCGATATCAACCCGTTCACGATCTATCACAACCTCTACCAGGAAGGTTCCAACGTAATGGCATACATCGAGGCGGAGGGAATCATCAACCTTGGTAAAATGGGGGCTCTCAGGCTCTTTGCTGAACTTGAGATGGATGACTACAGCCTCCCGACCGAAGACGAGAAGGGAAAGCCGACAGCATTCGGAGCCGGCATTGGTATCGAATGGCATATTGCGGACGGCAGGGAGAAACTGACAGAGGAGAAAAAGAATGAGAAGTATCTCCTCTCGTCCGACACATTCGCCTTCACGACGGGACTCAACCTCTCATATGAATTCTATTTCTGTAACCCGTACAACTACAACCGGGATGTAGACGCGGGGAAATTTACAGTTCCACTCCATACAGACGGCAACCGCGATCTCTATGCCCCGGACGCCCTTTATCTGGGATTCAGATACGGCCCCAACACTATCTACCAGTCCCTGACGGTGGAATATATAAGCGGAAGAATCGAAGCATCCTCCTCCCTTTCCCTTTTAATCCGGGGAAACGGCTATACAATAGATTCCCCCTACGGATCCTCGACAATCGGAACGGGAGAGATAGACTACAATGCAGTCTATACACTAAACGGGGAAAGCATGATGACTATCCTCATGGACGCATCGCTTGTATATCTCTATGCCCCGGGTCTTCAGATTGAGGCGGGAATATCGGGAGCATTCGACCTCTATAACAGAAAGAGTGCTGTCTTACTGACATTGGGGCACAGAATAGACTTCACAGGCCTCTGACGATGAGTCAGATCGTGAGGCCCTCCGGGATATCACCATCCATAAACGACGGCTTCTTTATGCCGAGGGCCTTCAGAATCACGGGAGCAATATCCCTGGGCATTGTCGATGATGAGAGCCGGGATTGCTTTATTGTATGACCTTTGATGGCAATTGTGATTTTTCTCTCGGAATCTGTATCTCCCCCGTGAGTCTTCCCCGTTCCGCCGTGATCGGTCGCAACGATCAGAAGAGTTCTGTCGTAATCGATGAGCTCATCGATTCTTTTGATGAATTCCACGTCCTTCTGAACCTTCTCGAGATGCTCACTTGAGCCGTAGCCGGCGCTGTGTCCGGCATCGTCGGCATCTTCGATGTGAATGAAGAAGAATGTGGGTACCGACCTCTCAAGATACTCCAGAGCCATATTCTCTATCTCATCCGTTGAATATACAGTCGAACAGAACCTTTTATCCGAAGATTTATATACCCCTGCGGATGTTTCAATAAGACCGTAATTTATGGCATTCCATTCAGCAAACGACACAAGTACCGCCTCCGGATAAACCGTTCGTATTATCCTGAATACACTCGGATACTGCAGATAAGGAAAACGCTCACACGCTATACTTGCATTGACACACTTATGCACGTCGGGGCCCACCCCGTGCAGGTATGTACCCCAGTTCTGGGCACTGACGGACGGAAGCTCACACACCGCATCGGTCGTCCATGCAGAGCACGAGGAGAAAATCGTGCTGAAGCCGTCGGCAGCACCGAGCCACGCTCCCGCACCGTCGACGCCGATGAATACAACGCTGTCATATCGGGCATCCTCCCCGGTTCTTTCAAACTCAGTACATGATATAAGGAGTAAAGGTATAAGAAGCAGCAGTAAAAAGAGTTTTTTCATATTCCCATCCTAGAATTTCAACGAGTAACCTATCTTGAAATTCAATAGAGCGAATAAGAGTGCCAGCTGATAAGCTTTGACATCAACATAGCCGCCCTCCTCGGCCTGTACTATCGCCTTCGGGACGAAAGCCCAGAAATCAAAGGCAGCATAATTGGCATCCTCTCCATCGCCCCCGTAATAGAAGTAGCCGAAGACCGGGAATCCCGCCTTCAGGAATATGCTGCTGTGTCCGAAATTCCAGCTCGTCTTCAAAGATGCATTGACCAGCACCATATCACCTTTAGTGAAATGACTTATGACACCCTCACGGCTGGAAACATGAAGCGCCGTAACGTCAGTTCCAACGAGAAAGGAAAAGGAGGGATTATCGAGGGCACACCAATACAGGGCAGTGGAAAGACCGTGGATTATACTGCTGCCGTACGTGAACTTATCCCACGCTGTCAAACTTGTGGAAACAAGCCTGTCCATCAATGAAACGGCAAGAAGACCTCCGGGACCGAAGGAAGTATCCAGAGCCGCTTCAAAGCTGAAGGCGCCGCCACGGTATGTGAGAGCGGCATACATCGGCATTCCCAGTGCGATATCCATTCCCCAGGAGGCGGCAGAAACAGCCGCAGCTGCACATAAGAGCATGATAAGAACAATAACACCCTTTTTCATGGCTCAATCATCAATCAAAACCTCTTTCTTGACAACCGCCACTTTTCGGGAGAGACATTCTCACATTCTATGGCAGGAACTCTCACACTACAGGAACATCACATAGTATATCGGTAAATATGTAATTCCCTTCTCGTCAGTGCAGACCATTCTAGCGTTCGAGAGTACAACTCCCCTTTTTATGTTGTAGTCGGAATTCGAAAGAAAAGTGTCGAGTGCACTGTGTACTCTGTAATCCTTTCCAGATTTGACCTCGAGAGGCAGAACAGAAAGATTATCATAGTCATTCAGAAGGAAATCTACTTCGCCCTTCGCCTTGTTGTCATAGTAGAAAAGATCATGTCCGTGAGCTTTCAGTTCCTGTGCGGTGACAGCTTCATAGACTGTTCCCAGGTTAATCCCGCTCTCATCATCCAGCACTGCCTTCACGTTGTTCTTATAGAGAATGGCAGTCAGAATTCCGACATCATTGAGATAGAGCTTCAGAAGATTTTTACCTGAATGCTCCAAGAGAGGGAATACCGGCGTTGAAACAGCCCGGACAGAGAGTGCTATACCGGATGATATAAGATAGTCGAACTCCTCCCTGTAGTCTGAAAAGCGTTTTCCCTTTTTGTCATCTATTTCCTTGAATCTGATTCTTTTTTTCCTGTTTTCAAGAGATGAAGGGATCATCTCGTAGATTCTCCTGATCTGCAGTTTCCGCTCTTCGTCGCCTTTAGCTGCGTCCGAGGCATAATAATCATGTATCTCATTCTGAATCGAGCGCACCCTGACTATGTTCTTCGTCTCTATGTATGTCTTTACAGCATCAGGCAGTCCTCCGGAGAGAAGATATTTTCTGAAGTAATCCATCATCTTATTGTGCATGGCCTCATCAAGAGGCTCCATCTTCCTGAACTTCAGAGAAACGGCTTCGATAGCAGCCCTGCCGACATTCGATGCAATAAGATATTCTTCGAAGTCCATCGGGTACATGTGTTTCACTTCTATACTCCCCATCGGAATAGACTGACACATGGAGAGGGTAACACCCAGAAGAGAGCCGGAGGCAATATAGGTGAATCTGTCATCTCTTTTCAAAAACTTCAGCATTGTCAGAAGATGAGGATATACCTGGATTTCGTCGAGGAAGACGAGGGTGTCGGCCCTGCCCTTGAGTCTGTCTCCGGCATACACACTCAGATAAAGATAAAAATCGTCGACAGTCTTTGCATTCTCGAAGAGTTTGTCATTCAGAGAATCCTCGAGAAGATTGATTTCGATGTAATTGTCGAAGAGCTCCGTTCCCGCTTCCCTGATGATATATGACTTTCCAACCTGCCGCGCGCCATCGATAATGAGAATTCTTTCAGATGGAGATTTAAGATAGTCAACGATGCAGCTCTTAATCTTACGAAACATTCCCATACACTTTTCCTTGTTTATCAACTCAAGAAAATACACTTTTCTTAAATACTGATACTAAAAAAATACACTTTTCTTAGGAGTAAAGCAAGCTCCCGCCGGGGAACTATTCATATTCCATTTGTAATTCTTTTACCTCTGAAACAATTCCTCTGTCTTTACAAAAAAGAAGGAGGGAAATATCGTAAGGAGGATGATTCTCTATTTTTCAGCAACAGGCAACAGTAAGTGTGTTGCCTCCCGCATTGCTTCTTCTCTCGGCGAGGCAGCATACTCAATAGAAACATACAACGGCGAAATAAAGCTCAGCAAAGGCGAGGTCTTCGGCATTGTCACTCCGACCTATTCCTGGGAGCTGCCGATCAATGTAAGGGAATACCTCGAAAAGATGACTCTCACAGTATCTCCCGATACTTACTCTTTTGTTGTTGCAACCTATGGTACGACTCCGGGGACAACGGGTTTTGATGCAGAAAGGATTCTCAGGAAGAAGGGAATCAGACTATGCGCTCTCTACAGTGTCCGTATGCCTGATACCTGGACTCCCATTTTCGACCTTAGCGATAAGGACAGTGTGAAGAAGATACTCCTGTCTTCTGATGAGGAAATCAACAGTGTCACAGAATGCATAAAGGCGGGAAGAAGAGGGAATATGATGAAGCGCACTGTCCCCTACTTTGTAAGGTACATTTCAGATATCTTCTACAACAGGATGCGCCGCACAGATCACCTGAGTGTAAGCGCGGACTGCATAGGCTGCTCCCTCTGCGCAAGAAGATGCCCCATAGGCGCAATAAGAATGGAGAACAGAAAACCTGTATGGATAAAAAGTGAATGCATCATGTGTCTCAGGTGCCTTCATCACTGTCCTAAGGCTGCGATAGAGTACGACAAGAAGACGGGAAAACACGGACAGTACCATCATCCGGAAGAACATCTTTCCTGATCGTGCCGAATTATGAAGCCGGGAAACCCGGGCTCTGCGCAACATACTGCTTACGAGAGGTATATATGATTGGCTTGAGGACGGATATTCTCATTGCACCTCCCCTGCCCTTTCATTCATACAAATCTCCGGTATCTACAATAAATGGCACTCCCTTTTTCGAAGGAGTTCCTCGGAGTCCTTCAGCTTCACGCTCATTCTCTCCCCGGTGAGGTATTCATACCCGAATGCCGTCTTCCGGGGGAGTATCAGCATCGTCTTCATCCCGTACATAAAAACTTTTCAAATTGAACGACCACCTGCCATTGCAGGTCTTCTGGTTTCAGATACGGAATATCTGCAACACAGAACGTCCCGGAATCTACGAACAACGAATGCATGAAGTAATACAAATGGTGTTTTTCAAGCCCTGGAAGATTCAGGTCCTCAACATTCCAATTAAGTCTTTCATCACCTAAAGACATTGCACGCAAAGCCCATTCATCAAAAGATCGATAAGGTCTTGGATTCAAATCAGAAACCTGTATGGTTGGAAAAGACCACGAAGGGGTGGCATCGGAAAGATCCATGAGAACATCTCCATTCGCCGTGGGGATCCCCTCTTCTCCATAATCGTAGCAAAAGAAGAACTCTGGAAATATTTCGTACCCAGAAAAAGATGGTTTTCCTTTCTCCCTCAACTCTTCGACTGTATTCCGTATCTCCATGACATCTTCATAGAGCAGCTTGAAGCGACCGAACAACCCATCATTGAATTCTACAATCTTCGAAACAACCTCCTCTGTGGGATGGAAGTTCTCCATTGCTTTCCTTTTCCTTTCCAACAAAACTTCTTTATTAATCATCTCCATTACCTTTGTCCCGGATAACTCCTTTCATCTCCCTCTTCATTTATAGAAATCCTCTATATCGACTATGAAGAACTCTCCTCTTTTTCTCAGGAGTGCCTCGGAGTCCTTCAGCTTCACGTTCATTCTCTCCCCGGTGAGGTATTCATACCCGAATGCCGTCTTCTGGGGGAGTATCAACCTCGTCTCCATCCCGTACATAAGAAGAGATCTGAATACTGGTGCGAAAACAGGATAAATCCCCGTTACGACAGAAATGTTTTCCTTCGAAAGAAGAAGAGAAAGAATACGGAAAGCTTCTTCACGCTCCCCTGTAAAGAGTCTGACAGCGTCGATGAGAAGAGTCCCTTCCATATTCTTCTCCAGTACACTGGAGATACAGGTACAATCTGCGGCTTCCACTATGTCGCGTCCAGAAAGAGCACAGAGCTCTGCAAGGAGCTTCCTGAAAGCGGAGTATCCAGCTCCGCCCGGCCCCGCCACGAGAATTCTTCCGCAATCGATGATGGCCTCCTCCACCGTTATTCTCGGAAAGTCTTTCTCTTCGGAAGGCGCCAGATAATCGAGTGGCGTACTTCCGTATCTGTTCTTCTTCGAAAGAAGCTCCGGCGGACTCACCTTTATCACATCAGCAAGGCTTCTGTAATTTCCTGTACCTATGACATAGTGGAGAACATTGTTTCCCGTTTCGTCCTCCCCGTAGATATCGGCCCCGCACATCACAAGTTCATCCAGAGCCGCCTTCCTCCCGCTCGAGAATGCAGCGCAGAGCGGAGAGAGGACGAAAGACTTCCCGGAGCTGAGGCTCAGGTCATCACGCTTTCTGATGAGAAGAGGATAGAGAGAGGGATCGAACGACTTATTTACGAGAGCCATTTCTATCAGGGGAATACGGAAGAAGTCCTTCGTATCAAGAGACGAAGGTGTGACAACTCTTTCAAGGACCTCCTTTGACGCTCTCCGCCCCGAAACGAGATCTCTCAGGGCATTCTCACCCTTCTCTCCTCCAGGGGGCAGGATATTCATCCGGAGGAGCCAGTTGAGTATCTTCGTGCTTTCTGCAGGATAAGTATTGATTTCATCTGTTGTTATCCCGTCAATCGAAAGAAGGAGGAAGAAGGCATTCTCTCTCCCGTATTCGACGGCGGCGTTGAGAAGAAAGTTCATCTCCTTCTCCTCTTCCGCAATTGCCTCCGGAAAAAGAGTGACGAGCCTCTCAAGAAGAGGTGTCAACCGCTGACGGGTAATCAATGCAAAGGCAAGATCGCAGATCTTTTCAGATAAGCCCTCTTCTTCACGCTCTGCGGCTGTCATTTCGATAAGCCCGTCCAGCCACAGGAGGAGATAATCCTCCAGGAAAATCAGAATATCCTCATCAATTCTATCCGGCTCCTCCAGTGAAAGCAGAAATGACGAGACATCCTCTATCAGTGCTGTCAGACCTTCTCCGTTCTTTCTGTAGGCAGAAAGCGTCTCACCGGGTGTTCCGGTAAAAGGATTGAAGAGAGACGAGAGTTCACAGCGTTCGAATGTAATTCCGCTCTCAATATGTCTGATAACTCTGTAGAAGGAAGTATACTTAATCAGCATCCATTCAAAGCTTCCCTCCTCCGTTTTCCTCTTTCTGTGATGTCTGTTCACGACGCCGAGAGCGAGACGGGTGAGATCACACTCTCCCGTTCTGAGTCCGAGGAGGAAGGAAAAAGCCGCCCTGTCGAAGCTTCTGTCCTTGTCGCTATCTAGAACGTAGTCCTCTTTTCTTCTGATTTCAGAATCCAGTAAACATGCCATTATTTCATTCATTCCAGCCTCCCGACGCAACTTTATTCTCCACTTTATGTGTACAAAAACATCGACTGAAAAAAACTTTCACAGTCTTTTAAAATCAGGACGATTATTCCCCTCTGTCGATATTCCCGGACACATAACGGATATGATCGTCTCATACATCACCTGAGCGGGGACGGAAAGCCATAATGGAGCAACCGACGACAGAGAACAACGGAGGGGAATGGAATATATGTTCCACGCTCTATAAAAATGGAATGCTCTTCACGAGGAATCTTCCATCCCGCAACATGCCGGTTCTGCGGTGAAAAGTGCGGACGGTGTTACAAAATGTACGGATTACAGGCTATAATACACACAGGGAGGAAAGAAGGATGTCCCGACTCATCAACTATAACAGAAAACTTTACAGAATCATCGGTGAAAACGAAATTGCTGTCTCCTCCGACAACGGTTACAGCTGGATAACCGTCTACCGGTCCAGCTTCGGCATCGGCAAGATAACAGATCTTCTCGATAACGGAAACGAACTGCTTCTACTCTCCGAGGGCGGAGTCTACTACTCCACGGACGGTGGCCGCAGTTTCTACAGGCGGAGCAGATGAAGAACTTCGAGACCCTCACTTCTCTTGCAGCAATGCTCTCAAGAGAGCACGGTGCAACTCTCAACGAGATAATCATGTCACCTGCACTGGGCTACCTCAAGGACGGGAACGGAAAGAAATCACGCTCGTGCGTCTATAATGATATGGAAAGCCTCTACACAAACTTCGGCCTCAATGTGTACAGAGACGATGACGAGAAACCGAGGGGGAAAAGTGGAAGGGAAGTTGTCTACAGGATCGACGAAGACGAATGGAATACATTCAAAAAGGATTTCCTGAAGAGAATTATCGATGACGATGACAGAAGGCTTCTCTCGTTCATGCTCGAATGTGCAGGAAACGTTTCACCTCTCCTCTCGGCTGTTGACAAAGGATTTCTGTCAAGACTGGGCGACATCGTCGGCAGGCTCAGCGTGAAACCGACAGACTCGAAGGGCTTCTTCTCACTCGACAGCACCCGCAATCTCCAGAAGCTCTTGAAAGCGCAGGAGGAAAAAAGCGCGGTCTACATAACATACAGTGGAGATGAAAAGTCGAGACATCTCTTCGTTCTGAAGTGTTTTTCCTTCGCCGGAGGACTCTATGCCTATGTGATGCAGAGCGACGGCTTCGTTTACACGCTCTCCATTCCCCGTATAACGAGTGTTTCGTCAATGAAGACAGCCGCCAGGATGCCCGAACCTCAACTAGACATGAAGAATGTGCTCTCGGATCCGTTCGGTATAGTACGCGACAGAGAGGAGTTCACGGCAGTCATAAAGCTCCACGACTACCAGGGACTGTACGAAAAGGAGAAGGATTGGCCGGAATGCGTCACAATCGAAGACGACGGGGAAAGCACACACATCTTCAGGGTGACGAGCTGCGGATCCTACTGGCTGAAGCGCTGGGTCCTCGCACTCGGTCCGTCAGCCGAAGTCATATCTCCAGAATGGCTGAGAGACGAAGTGAGAACGGCGATAGATGAAATGAGAAAACGCTATGACGAGTGCATCTGAACTCCTTAGAGATGCCAACGGGTTATAAGTGTATATCAAACTACCGGCCGCTTGATAGTCATGATTTCAGAATAAACCACCACCTTTTCTGCATATAGTTTTTCTATGAAAAGTTTTTAATATCGGAATGTCACCCTTCCAATAACAACGACATTCTCCAGGCGCAACAGACGTCAAATTCATGCAATCATCGAAAGCTTCGTCGCCAATAATGGTTACATTTCTTGGAATACTTACTTCTCGAAGCTTGCTTCAACTGCTCGGAATACAGGACAAACCGCTTCTTTCAGCAGGTCAATCATCTTCTCCTCATGTTCCCTGCATGCCACTTCTTTCCAGTATACATTGTCAGTTCTGCTATCAGCGGATTCTGTCATGTCAGCCATCAGACGCAGTTTCAGACTTCCACTTTCGACAGTTTTCAGAAACGTGCTCTTTTTTGCAGAAGGAGCCATATTAGAGAATCTTGAATTGATATTTCTCTGCACAATGCACAGATTGCCAAATGTATCCACTCCTTCTTCCCATTTATCGAATGTTCCCTCGGAAGGATGCTGAGGATACCAGTGTTCGACAGAGTTCCGGAATTCAAAATCGAAATCAGCATACCGGCCTTTATCTTTCTTCCAGATCAGATAGTCCAGATAGTTGAATACTATGTGTGGAGTATTAACACCCTTATCATAGACACCATCATCACATTCTTTGAAGAAATTATCACGGACAGCATCCTGTGCAATCCCCTCTGCTTCGGCGAGAAAACCGGAAACAACAATTCCATCATTATTGTAATTAACCATAAGCCAATTCAACAGCTTTGTAATCCAATGCATGACTTTAGGAGACGTATAGGACACTCTCAATGCTGATTGAATCATCAATACTGCCTTATCATCATCGATTGTGTTGCTGTAGTACGGCTTGTTATCAGACACACAAAGATGTTTCAGGCTCCATTTTCCTTCAGAACTATCGCTACCGAATTCCCGCTTGATGAAGTACTTGTCAAAAAGATATCTAGTCTTTAAAAGACAGACTATAAACTCTCTTGAAAAATCCTCATCGGAAGGAAATGCTCTCCTTATGTCACCATCGTCAAAAGTATCAAAAAGCTTGCTGTCATCGAGCGGGATTACTTTTTCTACATTCTTCTTAGTGTTTACAAGCACCTTCAAAGCGTGAAGCAGAAAATGGGGAAAATCTATTATGCTCTCAAAGCGGACTCTATCCTCATCTAACTTTGTTTCTTCATCTTGAATGTACTCACGCCCGATGATATCAAGAATGCCGTTCTTTTCCGTTTTCTCACTTTCTGTGACTCCATCCTGAATATCATGCTCGTCACTATCTATTGATTCTACCTTATCTTCAGCTACACTTTTAAGAGATTCATAGTCCATCCACTTTTCTGACGGCATAGAATCCCAGCCTTCTTTGAAAATAAATTTTCTGTCTGACGGACAGAAATGCATTTGTACGTATCCTGTCATATCACTGCAGGCATTCCAGATAACGCTGAAAATTGAATGATCCTTCTTTGGAAGATAACTCATAAGCTTTGCTTTAAGGATATCATGCTGCTCAAGCTGTTCGCCTCTTGTATTCATTATCTCGAAATATCTGTTGAGGTCAGTATGTTCTGGAACTTCAATCCTGTAGACCACAACTCTTTTCAGTTTGTTGATAAAAGAATCGTATTCAAAATCAGGCTTATGTAATTTCTGATCCAGTATCTTTATTCCTTCAGCAATACTCTCCTGCACTTCATTCATTTCGAGACTGTTGAGGCTTCCATTCATAAGCTTAGATATGTTGGCAAGTGTGAAATTCGACTTTTCGCGACATGCGAAAGTAAGAGTCTGCTTTACCTCCAGGCCAAGGCAGTTAAGTAGAAGATACAGGGACGTCAGTCTCTGTTGTCCGTCAACAACTTCGTATTGGTAGTTTTGCACAGAAACAATGAGAGACCCTATATAATAATTGACGCCATCCTGAACATCGGCGATATCTTCGACAAGCTGTTCAAGCTGCTTATCTCCCCATGCAAAAGGCCTCTGATACAAAGGAATAACATAGTTCATATCCGTATCGAAAATGTTTCCTTCATCGCTCAATATGTGGAGTTCCTGATAATATTTTCCTTTCATTTAATATTCCTCAAAGAATCCAGAAGATCCGCCCAATTATCGGAATTAGCTTTCTTCGCATATAAGATTTCTATCCCAGAAATTTCAGTGTGCAGTCTTGCTCTGTTGATCTTTGTAAAGATGGCAAGTTCGTTAGTGTATCCGACTTCCCCCACAGCATATCTGTTTATAGAATCAAAACCGAGGCTTCTCATATCAACACGTAACATCATAGCCCACAGAAACATCTTAATGACCGCCATCGTATCGAAATTATGAAATTTGTCGTAATAACAGAGCAACACGCAGTAGAAGAGGTCACTTGCATACTTGAATCCAGTTCCACGGTATGGTTTAAGTATATCCTTAATATCCTTAAATGTCGGATTAGTCTCTATTTCAGTCTTAACATTTCTGAGAAGGAGCATATAATGATCAACCATCTCAAAGAATCCTTCTCCTGCAGTAAAAGGCTCGGTTATCTGAAAATACGGCATCGCTCGTCCAGCTCTTCTGGCATAGGTGTATACCGAGTTTTCGCTTATTCCCTTGTAAACGTCAATTTCCTTAGCTGTGAAAGACCTCGTTTTATTACCCGAGGACCAGTTCAAAATGGGGAATAGATATACATCAAACAATTCGTGGATATCTTCAGACTTCTTGGCTTCCCACTTTGTAACAGCGTGTTCCATCTCATATGGATAATCCCTCATCTCGCGGAGATGGTAGGCTTTCAGAAGGTCGTGAGGATCAAGAGCCTTGCCTCGTGCATTCTGCGAGTCGAACAGCTGAAATGCCTCCCCTATCTTATCAACCTTTATGACAACCACTTCAAGTATTCGCTCCAACGCATCTTCAAAAGCGTCCTTTAAATCATTAAAGGAAAACCAGTCCTCGATGAAGCAGTAGTTTCTCCATATGTTGGACTGGGAATCCTTGTTATTGAACTCTATTTTAAAAAGATTCGATTCGAAGTTTTGAGTAAGACACCTCTTCAATAGAACAAGAGATATAATTCTCTGCTGCCCATCGACGATATTGAGAACACCGTCTTCATTCTCGTGAAGGATAATTGTTCCGATGCGGTACTTGAACTGATGCTGATATCGCTTTGAATCTGAGATTGCATTTGAAATGTCATCCAGCAGTTCCTGGATGTTGTGAACAGACCATTTATACGGACGCTGGTATTCCGGAATGTTCAGTTCCATTGCCAATAGTTCATTTACACTTTTTATTTCAATCATCGATACCTCTATATTATACCTTCCAGACGCAGATATTAAAAAAAGACAAGATCACCTCATACCGGAGGAGCCAATCTCTCTGAATCTGTTTCTGAGGAAACGGCAAACGATGCCTTCCAT
>CAVACS010000046.1:0-17862 GCA_963587105.1 Anaerovoracaceae bacterium
GTTATTACTTAGCTCCTCCCACGGGGCAAGCCCCGGGGATTCTGCTAAGACCTAGTTTTCATATAATATTGAAGCATCAGGATATCGGGCAGATGCAGATGTATGTTCACTACTATGACCGCAGGGTAAAGCTTGCTGATGAAAATCCGACAATAGGTATTGTGCTCTGCCGAGATAAAAACAATGCCGTTGTCGAAATGACTCTGCCGGAGGATAACAAACAGATTTTTGCAAGCAGGTATCAGACAATTCTTCCGAGTAAAGAAGCTTTGCAGAAGCTGCTTGAAGAACAGTTGACTGATGATAACAGAAGCTGAGATGCCTCCTTTATGTAATCGGCTGATATATATACTGTCGTATCGAGCCGTATAGAAGGAGCACGATTCTGCTTTCGTTCTGGCATTAAGCTGCCTCTCTGCAGTTTGGTGGTAAGACGGTTAAAAAGATCCGGCCTGTCCCTCATTTGACTTTTCTCTTCTTAATGCGATAATCAGATCATGGAAAAAGAGAAAGGCTCCTTCAGATATATTCTTGTGATGTACATCATCCTTTTCGCCATCACAGTGCCCCTCTTTTTCATCCTCCGCCCCCTTATAATGACGAATATCGAAGAGAGCGGCATCGCCGTCCACTACACACTCTGGAAGGAAAGAGAAAAGGGTACGAGGATGAGCGGATACACAGTATTCCTCTCCTCTGATGACAATGCGGTGACAAGCCTGCGTAAAGCATCTTCTGTCGACTCTCTCCATGCCCTTCTCGAGGCGTTGCTTCTCCCCCTCTCGGATGAAGAGAAGGCTCTGGGATACTCATCATATATCCCCGAAGGAACAACCCTTGTCGGGGTGACGGAGGAGGACGGATTCTTCTTTGTCGAACTCAGCACCGACTTTCTCACGACGAGGGACATAAAGAGAGCCTCAAGGCAGATAAAAAAGACCCTCGAAGAGTACTACGCTCTCGAGAGTCTCACCATAATATCGGGAAACACGGTCATCAAGATCTGAACCTTTTTATACTGACAGCCTTTCCGCTCTCTGCATCGACTTCGATTATGACACCGTCAATCGTTCCCTTTCCTTCTGCGACCTCGCTTCTTATAGGAAGCTGTGTCAGCTGTCTCTCTATCGATTTCTCGACTTTGGAGCCTATCACGGCACCGTGGACTCCCGTAAGTCCGAGATCCGTTATGTACGCCGTTCCTCCGGGGAGTATCTTCTCGTCCCTCGTCTGGACATGGGTGTGGGTGCCGACAACGGCAGTTACCGTGCCGTCGAGGAAGAAGGAGAGTGCCTCCTTCTCCTCTGCGCTCTCTGCGTGGAAGTCGACAAGAATTATGGGTGTGGTCTTGCGGATGTTCCTTACAATTGCCTCAGCCTTCCTGAAGGGATCATCGGTATCCATCATCTCGACTCTGCCCTGAAGATTGACAACTCCGATCTTATACGATCCCGCACTCTTTATCGTGAAGCCCCTTCCGACACAGGGTTCGGGATAGTTTGCAGGCCTCAGAATGTCGTCCTGACTCTCGAGAACGGCGAATATCTCGTCCTTCTGCCATATATGGTTTCCGCTTGTGATAACGTCCACTCCACAGCTCTTCATCCTGCTGTAGTCGTCTATTGTAATGCCGAAACCGTCAGCGGCGTTCTCGCCGTTGCAGATGACGAAGTCTATATTGTTTTCCTTCTTAGCAGAAGAGAGCCCCAGAAAAAGGGCTCCCAATCCTGCACTTCCCGAAACATCCCCGATCATGAGGATGCGGAGTGTCTTTCCTGTCACTTTGCGTACTCCACGACTCTTGTTTCACGGATGATCGTGACCTTGATCTTTCCCGGATACCTGAGTTCGGCTTCGATTCTCTCGGCAATGTTCTGTGCAACCTTCTTTGCCCCCTCATCGGAGACGGTGTCGCTGTTGACGAGAATTCTGAGTTCTCTTCCGGCCTGGATCGCGAATGCGTTCTCCACACCATCAAAGCCCTTTGCGATATTCTCGAGAGACTCGAGTCTCTTGATGTAGTTGTCCAGCGATTCCCTTCTTGCGCCGGGGCGTGCGGCACTGATTGCGTCTGCAATCTGCACTATGATAGCCTCGATGCTCTCCGGCTCGACGTCGTTGTGGTGTGCAAGTACACAGTTGACGACCTTACTGTCCTCACCCAGTCTCTTCACCAGCTCACCGCCGATCTCGGCATGGTTGGCTTCGCTCTCTGTCTCGGCACCCTTTCCGATGTCGTGAAGAAGACCTGCTCGGAGCGCAAGCGTACTGTCGGCTCCGACCTCGGATGCTATCATGCCGGCAAGTATTGCAACTTCCTTGGAGTGGAGCAGCACGTTCTGCCCGTAGCTTGTCCTGAAATGAAGACGCCCGAGGGCTCTTATCATCTCGGTGCCCATATTGTGGATACCGAGGTCGAAGACAACCTTCTCACCCTCGTCCACGATTATGCGTCCGATTTCCTTGCTGACCTTGTTGACAACTTCCTCGATTCTTGCCGGATGGATTCTTCCGTCCTGTACAAGACGCTCGAGGGCGACTCTTGCAATTTCCTTTCTGACGGGATCGAAGCATGAGATGACGACAGCCTCCGGCGTGTCATCTATGATGATATCGACACCGGTGAGGGTCTCGAGGGTACGGATGTTGCGTCCCTCCCGTCCGATGATCCTTCCCTTCATCTCGTCTGAGGGAAGAGTAACGCTTGTCGTCGTTATCTCGCCCGACACTTCGGTTGCAAGACGCTGGATCGATGTGATTATGATGTCCCTCGCCTTCTTGTCAGCTGAAAGCTGTGCCTCCTGCTCGATCTTGTTGACGTAGACCTGGCCGTCATGTTCGGCCTTCCTCTTCATCTCCTCGATGAGGATGTTCTTGGCATCCTCCCTCGTCATCTGAGCTACTCTTTCATACTCACCATCGAGGTCGTTTTCTCTCTTTTCAACCTGCGCTTCTCTGGCCTTGAGGGCCTCTTCCTTTTCTCCCAGTTGTCGCGTTACGGAGTCATTCTCCTGCTGTTTACGCTCTAGATTCTCTTCCTTCTGCTGCAGTCTTCTTTCGCTTTTCTGCAGTTCAGCTCTTCTGTCGCGGGCTTCACTCTCCTGCTGCTGCTGTTCCTTGAGGAGCCTATCACGTGTCTCGATGATAATCTCCTTCGCCTTAGCTTCAGCATTCTTTGAAGCATTTTCTTCGAGGACCTTGGCCCTCTGTTCAGCGGAAGTCAATTTCAACTTCGCATATATGCAACGGCCGCAATAGCCGATAGCAATACCTGCAATTCCAACCAAGAGATACCACAATACTGCCATATTGCTTACCTCCTGCTTACATTATTATCAGTAACTTAGATATTGAATCAAATTGCAAGAGCGTGTCAAGGCAAAGAAAAAACCGCCACTCTCAGTGACGGCTCCGGGTTCTACCCTTTTACGGCATTCTATGCCGACAGAAGCGGGCTTTAACCCGCCCGGATTACTTATCAGCCTTCTTGGCCTTCTTTTCATCCTTCTTATCAGCCTTTTCTTCCTTCTTGGTCTTCTCGACCAGTTCAAGGATTACCATTTCAGCTGCATCCCCCTGTCTGTATCCAGTCTTGAGGATTCTTGTGTAGCCGCCCTTGCGTTCTGCAAACAGCGGTGCGATTTCCTTGAAGAGCTTGTTGACGACATCTTCGTCGTAGATGCTCTTTGCGATCTCTCTGCGGTTCGCGACACTGTCGGTCTTAGCACGAGTGATCATCTTTTCAGCCATCTTTCTTACTTCAAGGGCCTTTGCCTTTGTGGTCTCGATTCTCTCATATCTGAAGAGAGATGTGACCATGTTGCGCTTGAGGGCCTTTCTTTCGGATCCCTTACGTGAGAGCGCGTTAAAACCAATCCTATGCTTCATTTTCTTCTTCCTTATTCTCTGGAACTTTAATTGAATTCTTTAAGACACTGAAGTCCGTCATTCCCAGTGTGAGGCCCCATTCCTTGAGCTTTTCCTTGATTTCGGAGAGAGACTTCTTTCCGAAGTTCCTCGTCTTGGTGATTTCATCCTCTGTCTTCTTTGCCAGGTCACCGATAGTCTTGATGCCTGCATTCTTGAGACAGTTGGAGGAACGGACGGTGAGCTCCAGCTCCTCGACAGGAGTATCAAGAAGCTTCTTGACCTTTTCCTCTTCCTCGTCAACCTCTTCCGTCGTACATATCTTGTCTTCGTCGAAGTTGATGAAGATCGTGAAGTGTTCCTTGATGATCTTCGCAGCCTCTCCGAGTGCGTTCTCCGGAGTGATCGTTCCGTCTGTGTAGACGTCGAGAATGAGCTTCTCGTAGTCGATTCTCTCGCCGACTCTGCACGGCTCGATGGCATACTTGACTCTCTTTATCGGAGAATAGAATGCATCGATTGCAATTGTGCCCGGCTCTTCGGAATACTTCTCGTTCTGCTCTGAAGGAACATAACCGCGTCCGAGGTCGATCTGGACTTCCATCTCGAGGTCGCAGTCCGGCATCATCGTCATAATCGGCAGATCCCTGTTCGTCACAGTAACCTGATCGCGTTCGAAATCGGCACCTGTGATGACGCCCGGTCCCTTGCACTGGATTGTGAGGATCGTACCTTCACATTCCTCGGGCATTCCGATGTTCAGCTTCTTGATTGCCGCGATGATGTCAGGAATATCTTCGCTGACTCCAGGAAGTGGCTCGAACTCTGAAGTTACGATGTGCGGAGTCTTGATACCGCCCTCGCCCTTGAAAGTAGTGAAACGGATGGCCGATACGGCATAGCCCTGGATCGATGAGAGAAGAACACGGCGCAGTGTGTTGCCGACCGTTGTTCCGAATCCCCTCTCGAAAGGATATGCGACGAACTGACCGTAGTCGTTTGTGCTTACTGTGTTTTCAGAGGTAATTCCCGAAGGTCTCTTGAAACCTTTAAGAAGATTTTTTCTTGCCATGGTTACTCCTATTTTTATGCTGCTGAGCAGCTGTGCTGCGGGGGAATCACCCCCGCAGATACTCGTCAGACACGGCGTGACTTACGAGGACGACAACCGTTGTGCGGAATCGGGGTAACGTCTCTGATAGAACGAACCTTGAGTCCGAGAACGCCGAGTGTTCTGATGGCGCTTTCACGTCCCACACCGGGTCCCTTTACGAAAACGTTCACTTCCCTGAGGCCGAAGTCCATAGCCTTCTTGCCTGCTGTCTCACATGTTGTCTGAGCAGCATAGGGAGTGGACTTTTTAGCGCCCCTGAATCCGAGTCCGCCAGCAGAAGCCCAGCTGAGTGCGTTTCCGGCAAGATCAGTAAAAGTAATGATTGTGTTGTTGAACGTAGCCTGGACGTAAACGTTGCCTTCCAGGACGGTCTTCTTAACTTTTTTCTTTGCAGTAGCCATATTACCTTACTTCCCCTTATTTCTTCTTTCCGGCGACAGTCTTCTTCTTGCCCTTTCTTGTGCGGGCATTGGTCTTGGTCCTCTGACCTCTGACGGGAAGACTCTTTCTGTGGCGAAGGCCCCTGTAGCATCCGATGTCCATCAGTCTCTTTATGTTGAGAGCGACTTCTGTTCTGAGATGTCCTTCGATTTTGTACTCTTCCTCGAGGATGTTTCTGAGAGTTGCAATCTCATCGGGGGAGAGTGTATTGATTCTTACATCCGGATTAATGTTTGTCTTCTGACAGATATCCATAGCGGACTTGTTTCCGATTCCGTAGATATATGTCAGGGCGATCTTGACTGCCTTGTTCGGTAAGTCAACACCTGCTATACGTGCCATCTTGGCCTCCTAATTATTTCTGTCTCTGCTTGTGCTTCGGATTGTCGCATACGATGCGGACGACACCGGCACGTCTGATAACTTTACACTTGTCACAAATTGGTTTGACACTTGCTCTTACTTTCATAGTAAACAGCTCCTTTAGATTTTCTTCGACTTTCTTCTTCTTGACTCCACGAAGCCGTCGTGGTGGTGCATCTTCATCATACCGTCAAGCTGTCTCATAGTATCGAGATCGACTCCGACGAGGATGATGAGCGATGTTCCGCCGAACAGCATGGCGACAGAACTCGGAAGACCGAAGATCAACTGAACCAGGGTAGGAATCAGAGCGATGAAAGCGAGGAAGATAGCACCTGGCAGGACGATTCTGTTGAGAACCTTGGTGAGATACTCTTCGAGTTTCTCATTTCTGATTCCCGGAATCGAACCGCCGTTGTCTCTGATGTTCTTCGCCATCTCGATCGGATTCAGACTGACCTGGGTATAGAAAAATGCAAAGCCTATAATCAGCAGGGTGTAGATGATTAGATAAGGGGCCTTCTGCGGATCTAAGAAATTTGCTACAGCCTTCATCCAGCCAATATTTGTATTGCCCAGCATGAGGGGGATCTGCAACAGTGTCGACGCGAAGATTACAGGAATAACGCCCGAGGGGTTGATCTTGAACGGGATGTATGTGCTCTGCGAGCCGTACATCTTTCTTCCGACAACACGTTTTGCATATGTTACAGGAATCTTTCTTGTGCCCTGTTCTTCGTAAACAACAAGAGCGACAACAAAGAAGAACATTATGATAACTACTACAAGGGATATCCAGTTGATTGTACCGTCGATGATACCTGTCACCATTGTATAGAAAGCATTAGGAATTCTTGCAACGATACCAGCGAAGATAAGAAGCGATATACCGTTACCGACACCGTAGTCAGTTATCTTCTCACCGATCCATACACAGAGCATGGAGCCTGTCGTACAGCTGATGATTGCAATCGGATAGAAGAGCCCTACCGATACGGAAAGAGCGGCGCTTCCGAGCGACTGTGCATAAGCTGTAGCAGCGAGTGACTGGATAATACATACAACGACTGTTGCGTAGCGGGTATACTGCTGAATCTTCTTTTGTCCCTGCGGGTCTTCAGCCAACTTCTTGAGTGACGGGACGACGAGCATCAGCAGCTGAAAAATGATTTCAGTGCTGATGTACGGCATAACCCCGAGCATGAATATCGAGAAATTGGAGAAGGCACCACCGGAGAAGAAGTTTAAGTATTCAGTGATGTTGGAGGAACTCGCCCTGTAAGCATCATAGATGACGCTGGGGTTGATTCCGGGAATCGGGAGGTAAGCCCCGATTCTCGTAACAATCAGAAGACCGAATGTGATCAGGATCTTCTTCTTGATATCCTTCATTCTGAACATATCTACCAGTGTGTTTGCCATAAATTCCCTCTTTATTTAACGACTACTTTTCCACCAGCGGCCTCGATCTTCTCAGCTGCCTTCTTGGAGAGTGCAACACCTTCGACTGTGAGAGCCTTGGTGATCTCTCCGGAAGCGAGAATCTTGGCGACCGTTTCCTTACCCTTGATGACTCCGCTCTCACGCAGCGTCTCTGCACTTACGACAGCGCCTTCCTCGAAGACAGCGTCGAGTGTGGAGAGAGATACAGCCTGAGCTTCAACCTTGAACGGGTAGTTGGAGAAGCCGCGTCTTGCGACACGTCTGTAGAGAGGCATCTGACCGCCTTCGAAGCCGAGTCTGACACCACCGCCGGAACGGCTGTTCTGTCCGTCGTGTCCGCGTCCGCAGGCTCTGCCCTTGCTGGATGCACCGCGGCCGACGATAGTCTTTGCCTTTGTTGCGCCATATGGCTTAATGATCTCTGCCATGGTTAAATCTCCTCAACCTTTACAAGGTGTGCGACTGTGCGGACCATGCCACGGTTTACAGGATTATCTTCGCGTACGACAGAAGAGTTGATCTTACCCAGTCCGAGAGCCTTGACGGTCCTTCTCTGGACAGGAAGCGTCCCTGCCACGCCCTTTACAAGTGTAATCTTAATCTGTGCCATGATTAACCCCACATTTCCTTAAGAGTCTTACCTCTGTTCTTTGCAACATCTGCAGCATTGTAGATGTGCTCGAAAGCGTCGAAGGTAGCCTTTACAGTGTTGATACCATTTCTCGAGCCGAGAGACTTGGAAATGATGTCCTTGATACCGGCTGCGTCACATACGAGACGGACTGCACCACCTGCGATGACACCTGTTCCGGGAACAGCCGGCTTCAGGAGAACCGATGCGCTCTTGAAGTTGCCCACGATGTCGTGAGGGATGGTTGTACCCTTTACAGGAACCTTGATGATGGAAGCCTTAGCCTTCTCGGTAGCCTTTCTGATTGCGTCCGTGACGTCGTTGGCCTTTCCGAAGCCGTAGCCTACTCTGCCGTCGCCGTAACCGACTACAACGAGTGCCGCGAATGAGAATCTCTTACCACCCTTGACGACCTTCGTTACACGGTTAAGCTTGACAAGCTTCTCTACGTAGCCTTCCGGCTGCTTGTTTTCTTTTTCTCTTTCTCTTGATCTTTCCATACAGTAACCCCTTAGAACTCCAGTCCGGCCTTTCTTGCGCCGTCTGCGATGCTCTTCACGATGCCGTGGTAGAGATAGCCGTTTCTATCGAAGACAACTGTCTTGATACCCTTCTCGAGACATCTCTTACCGACAGCCTCACCCAGCTTCTCAGCATCGGCGACTGTATTTCTGAGAGCCTTGAACTCTGCCTCAAGAGTAGAAGCGGAAGCCAGTGTATGACCGACTGTGTCGTCGATGACCTGCACATACATGTGCTGGTTGCTTCTCGATACAGTCATTCTCGGTCTGAGAGCAGTACCGGAGATAGACTTTCTGATGTGTGTCTTTCTTCTGGCATGTTTTCTTGCTTTATCGATCATTCTGTTCATACTAAGCCACCTTATTTCTTACCACCGGACTTACCGACCTTGCGGCGGATATTCTCGGTTTCGTACTTGATGCCCTTGCCCTTGTAAGGCTCGGGACCTCTGAGGGATCTGAGTTCAGAAGCAACCTGACCCACTCTCTCCTTGCTGATGCCGGAGACGATGAGCTTGTTTGCACCCTCGACTGTAATCGTGACATCCTGGGGAATCATGAACTCGATCTGTGTCGAATAGCCGAGAGAGAGAGTGATGAAACCCTTTCCTGCTTCAGCCTTGAAACCGACACCGTTGATGAGGAGCGTCTTGCTGTAGCCCTGGCTGACACCGACGATCATGTTGTTGACGAGCTGGCGGTAAAGGCCGTGATAGCCCCTTACTTCCTTTTCGTCGTTAGCTCTTGTCACAACGACTTCATTATCCCTGACATCTACTGTTATCTCGGGTCTGACTGCCTGTGAGAGGGTTCCCTTGGGTCCCTTGACTGTCACGACGCCGTCAGCAACTGTAACTGTAACACCCTGCGGAACTGCAATTGGTAATTTACCGATTCTAGACATATTCTATTCTCCTCATTACCAGATTGTGCAGAGCACTTCGCCGCCGACACGTGCTTCTCTGGCCTTCTTGCCTGTGATGACACCTGTCGATGATGATACGACTACGACGCCGATGCCGTTGTAGACACTCGGGATATCCTTATAACCGCAGTAAACACGGCGACCGGGAGTTGATACACGATCGATACCGTGGATAACGGGAGTCTCGTCATCTTCATACTTGAGGAATACTCTGATGAATGTGACATCGTCCTTGGTTACCTTCTTGAAATTCTTGATGAAGCCTTCGTTCTTAAGAATCTTGATAATCTGGAGCTTAAGATTGGAAGCTGATACATCTACCTTCTCATGACCTGCCTGACTAGCATTTCTGATCTTAGTCAGCATATCTGCAATTGGATCACTAACTGCCATTTTCTTATCTCCTACCAGCTTGACTTTGTTACGCCAGGAATCTGGCCTTCGCTTGCGAGCTTTCTAAAGCAACATCTGCACATATCGAACTGGCGCATATAGCCCCTGGGACGACCGCAGATTCTACAACGGTTATAGCTTCTTGTTGAGAACTTGGGTTCTCTGTTGCACTTTACGATTAAAGACTTTTTAGCCATAGGGGCACTCCTTACTTAGCAAACGGCATACCGAGATACTTGAGGAGGGCATAACCCTGCTCGTCGTTCTGGGCTGTTGTGACGATAGCCACGTTCAGGCCGCTGACTCTCTCGATCTTGTCGAAGTCGATTTCAGGGAAAATAATCTGCTCGGTAATACCGAGGGAATAGTTTCCGTGACCGTCAAATGCGTTGGGATTGACACCCTTGAAGTCCTTGACACGGGGAAGTGCGATACAGATGAGGCGTTCGAGGAAATACCACATGTTGTCACCGCGGAGTGTGACCATTGCACCGATCTCCTGGCCTTCTCTGACCTTGAAGTTGGCGATGGACTTTCTTGCCTTTGTCTTGACGACATGCTGGCCTGTGATCTGCTCGAGCTCCTTGACTGCAGCATCGAGAAGCTTCTTGTTAGTTGTAGCCTCGCCGACACCGACGGAGACTGTGATCTTCTCGAGCTTCGGAATCTGCATCGGAGTCTTGAAAGAAAATTCCTTCTGCAGAGCAGGAACAACCTCGTTAATGTACTTTGTCTTGAAATTAGGTACAAACTTCTCAGCCATCAGAGTGCCTCTCCTGTCTTCTTGGCATAACGAACTTTCTTTCCGTTTTCCATCTTGTATCCGACCTTGCTTACGCCGCCCTTCGAAACAAGTGCAACGTTTGAAGCTGCGATCGGAGCTTCAACTTCCATGATGCCGCCCTTATCCTGAGCATTTTTCTTCTTCATGGTCTTCTTGACCATGTTGGCACCCTGGACAATGACCCTTTCGTTAACCGGGTCAACCTTGACAATCTTTCCGGTACGTCCCTTGTCCTTACCGTTCAAGATCTTGACTGTGTCATCTTTCTTCAGTCTCATTTTCTTCTCCTACAACACTTCCGGAGCGAGCGAGACAATCTTCATGTAGCCGTCTCTGAGTTCTCTTGCGACAGGCCCGAAGATTCTCTTTCCGCGGGGGTTATTGTTGGCATCAATGACAACACATGCATTGTCATCGAACCTGATGTATGTACCGTCAGGTCTGCGGTATTCCTTCTTTGTGCGAACGACCACTGCCTTGAGAACGTCACCCTTCTTGATGGCGCCGTTGGGGAGGGCATCCTTGACTGCAACAACGATGATGTCACCGACACCAGCGACATATCTGTGGCTGCCGCCGAGAACCTTGATGCACTGCACGCGCTTTGCACCACTGTTGTCCGCTACGTTCAAATAAGTCTGCATCTGTACCATGACTCTTCTCCTTTAGCGAGCTCTCTCGACGACTTCAACGAGTCTCCAGCACTTATCCTTGGACAGGTGGCGACATTCCATGATGCGGACCGTATCACCGGTGTGGGCATCATTCTTCTCGTCGTGAGCCTTGAACTTCTTGGTCGAGATCACGTACTTCTTGTACAGTGGGTGGAGGGTTCTGTCAGAAACCTCAACAACAATAGTCTTGTCCATCTTGTCAGACTTGACTATGCCTGTCATAACTTTCTTCTGTGCTTCCATTTACGTGCCTCTCTTATTTGTCTAACTTCTCAAGCCCGATGTCTGCGGCATGGATTCTTGTATTAAGACGAGCGATATTCTTCTTGGTGGAACCGATTGACATGGGGTTGTCCAGATGTCCCAGAACCTTCTGCATCCTGAGGTTCACGAGTTCCTTCCTGAGCTTATCCCTCTCGGCGACAAGCTCGTTATAACTGAGATCTTTGTAACTCTTCATTGTTTACTCCTGATTTACACGAGACACGAACTTTGTCTTGATTGGAAGCTTGGAAGCAGCGAGTGTGAGAGCCTCTCTTGCAAGCTCCTCGTCGATTCCGCCCATTTCGAACATGATAGCACCAGTCTTTACGACTGCAACCCAGCCTTCCGGTGCACCCTTACCGTTACCCTGTCTTGTCTCAGCCGGCTTCTTTGTATACGGCATGTCGGGGAAGATGCGGATCCAGACCTTACCGCCACGCTTGACGTGACGTGTCATTGCGACACGGGCAGCCTCGATCTGACGGTTCGTAATCCAATATGGCTCGAGAGCCATGAGACCATACTCACCGAAGGAAATCTGATTTCCCTTGTGTGCAACTGCGTCTCTTGTTCCGCGCTGCTTTTTTCTGTATTTAATTCTCTTTGGACTAAGCATCTTTTAACCTCTGTTCTCTTCAGCCTTCTTGCCTACTGCTGCGACTTCTTCGTCGTTCTTTACGCCATGATAGATTTCACCGTTGAAAACCCATACCTTGACGCCGATTGCTCCGAAGGAAGTGTTGGCTGTAGCAAAGCCGTAGTCGATATCGGAACGAAGTGTGTGAAGAGGAACTCTTCCTTCCTTCATCTGCTCGTTTCTTGCGATTTCAGCACCGCCGAGACGTCCGGAACACTTGATCTTGATACCCTGGACACCACCTGTCATAGCTCTGCTGATGGCGTTCTTCATGGCTCTGCGGTAAGCTCCACGGCCTTCAAGCTGGCGTGCGATGTTCTGAGCGATGAGCTGTGCATCACATTCCGACTTCTTGATTTCCTTGATCTTGATCTGAACCTTCTTCTCGGTAAGCTTCTGCATCTTCTCCGCGATCTTCTCTACGTTGGCACCCTTTGCGCCGATGATGACGCCCGGGCGTGCTGTAGCGATGACCATGGTGACACGCTGCGGCTTACGGATGATTTCGACTTCGCTGATCTCTGCACCTGCGACCTCAGGACAAGCAAGCAATGCCTTTCTGAGTACAAGATCTTCATGGAGTGTGTCTGCATACTCCCTGGGATCAACATACCACTTTGACTGCCATGTTTTGTTAACACCGAGTCTGAGTCCGATTGGATTTACTTTCTGGCCCATTATCTGCCTACCTTTGCTTTCTCGTCTACGACGACGGTGATATGAGACATTCTTCTGAGAAGGATGTCACGCTTTCCGTGAGAACGAGCCCATACTCTCTTAAGTCTAGGACCGTCATTGACTCTGAGCTCTGCGACAAAGAGAGAATCTTCGTCGAGCTTCTTGTTCTGAGACAAAGCGTTAGCACCTGCGGACTTGAGAACTTTCAGAATAAGGTCTGAACCCTTCTGAGGCATTGCTTCGAGGATGGCTACTGCTTCAACATATCCCTTGCCCCTGACAAGATCTGCCACCGGGCGGACCTTCGAAGGAGAAACCATCAAATATTTGGCAACTGCTTTATAACCTTTCTTAGTTTCCATAATCTAACCTTATTTAACCTTCTTATCAGATGCGTGCCCGCGGAAAATACGTGTAGGTGCAAACTCACCCAGCTTGTGTCCGACGAGGTTTTCTGTCACGTAGACGGGAACCCATGTCTTGCCGTTGTACACGCTGATTGTGAAGCCGACCATCTCGGGGATGATTGTCGAACTACGTGAGTAGGTCTTGATCATCGGCTTCTGGTTAGCCTGGTTTGCTGCATCTACTCTTTTCAAGAGCTTAGCTTCAATAAATGGACCTTTTTTGATTGATCTTGACATTTCTTCTACTCCTACTTGCGCTTCTTGACAATGAATGCATTGGAAGGCTTCTTCTTAGAACGAGTCTTGCCACCCTTAGCAGGCTTACCCCAAGGTGTACATGGATTTCTACCTGCAGCAGTCTTACCCTCACCACCACCATGCGGATGATCGACAGGGTTCATGACGACACCTCTGACCTTGGGTCTTCTTCCGAGATGTCTGGAAGCACCCGCCTTTCCGAGGGATACGTTCATGTGGTCCTCGTTTCCGAGAACGCCGAGTGTGGCATAGCATTCGCCGAACACCATCCTCATCTCACCGGAAGGTAAACGAAGAGTAACATAGTCGCCTTCCTTAGCGATGACTGTAGCACTCAGGCCAGCGCTCCTGACAAGCTGTCCGCCGCGGCCGTAGTTGAGCTCGACGTTGTGGACTGCAAGTCCGAGGGGAATGTTCTTCAGAGGAAGAGCGTTTCCTGTAGTAAGAGGTGCATTGGGTCCGGATACGACCTGTGTCCCGACTGTAAGCCCCTTAGGTGCTAAAATATAGCGCTTCTCACCGTCAGCATAGGCAACCAGAGCGATGAGGACAGATCTATTGGGATCGTATTCGATTGTCTTCACTGTTCCGGGAACACCATACTTGTTGCGCTTGAAATCGATGATTCTGTAAGCCCTCTTGGCTCCGCCGCCGCGTCTGCGAACGCTGATACGTCCGAAGCTGTCGCGACCAGAGTTCTGATGCAGGCTTACTGTGAGGGACTTCTCAGGCTTCTGTGCTGTGACCTCACTCTTGACGAGTGTTGTCTTCTGGCGGAGACCAGGAGTATTTGGTTTGTAAGTCTTTAATGCCATATTCCTATATCTCCCTTAGCCTTCGATAGCCCCGATGGACTGACCCTTGGCCAATGTAACGATTGCCTTCTTCCAGGATGAGGTGTATCCCTTGATATAACCACCCTTACTTCTGGAGAACTTCGGCTTGCCGCCGACATTCATCACGTTGCAAGCTGTGCACTCAACGCCGAAGAGTTCCTTGACGGCCTTCATGATTTCATACTTGTTAGCCTGGGGATCAACCTTGAATGTATACTTCTTGCACTCACTCTCGCGAGCGAGGTTCGACTTTTCACTTAATACTGGTTCAATGATAACTCTATCTGCTCTCATTTCGCTTTCTCCTTAGTTTTCACCGTAGAAATCGTTGAGATTGGATACTGCAGACTCGAGTACGATAACCTTTCTTCCGTAGAGGAGTTCCTTTGCGGAAAGCTTGTCGTATGCAAGAACACGAAGATAGGGAATGTTCCTTGCAGCGCGTCTGAGCATAGCATCATCATCTTTCATGACAAGGACTGTTCTCTGACCGACTGTCTGGAAAGCAGACATGATGGCAGCCATATCCTTTGTCTTACCGTTTTCGCTAGTGAAATCTTCGACAACAACTAGTCTTTCTTCTTCAACAGCAAGTGTGAGAAGACTCTTCATTGCGAGTCTCTTGACCTTCTTGGGAAGAGAATAGGAGTAATCACGCGGCTTGGGTCCGAAGATTGTGCCGCCGCCGACAGTGATAGGAGACTTCTTGTCACCTCTGCGGGCATTGCCTGTTCCCTTCTGCTTGTAAGGCTTGGTATTGCTGTAATTGACCTCAGCTCTGGTCTTTGTGCATGCAGTTCCGACACGGCGGTTAGCTGCTTCGTTTCTGACGGCATGGTAGATTGATCCTGTCGATACAACTACTCCGAAAACGTTCTCGTTTAACTGAACGGTTCCAACTTCCTTGCCGGCTGTAGAAAAGAGTTTCTGTTCCATACTATACCTGCCTTACTTCTTTACTGCCTTTCTGATGACTACTGTGCTGTCTGTAGGTCCGGGGATGGCACCCTTGACCATGATGACCTGCATTTCACTATCTACTGCAACGAGCTTAAGATTCTGGACTGTAACCTTCTCGTTTCCCATGTGGCCGGCCATCTTCTGTCCCTTGAATGTGTGAGCAGGGGTCGATGACATTGCTGTGCCGCCGAGATCTCTGTGGAACTTCGAACCGTGGGTCTTTCTACCGCCGCCGAAGCCGTGACGCTTCATACCGCCCTGGTAGCCCTTACCCTTGCTGGTTCCGGTTACATCCACATAAGCTACTTCCTTGAATAAATCTACTCCGAGAACGTCGCCGACCTTGACTTCATTGTCGAAGTCTCTCATTTCCATGACGACCTTCTTGGGTTCGCAAACATCCTTGAACTCTCCTGCATATGGCTTGGTCGTTCTGGATGCCTTGATAGCACCCGATGCGACGACAGCTGCAGAATAACCGTTCTTGTCATCTGTTCTGTTTGCGATGACTACGTTATCCTCAACTTTAATGACTGTCACAGGAATAAGTCTGCCCTGGGCATCAAATACCTGTGTCATTCCAACTTTTTTGCCGATAAGCCCTAACATTTCTTACTTACCTCAACTTCACTGTCTTATTTCTACATCCACACCAGCAGGGAGTTCGAGTTTCATCAGGGCTTCTACAACCTTCTGGGTTGGGTCCAGGATGTCAATCAATCTCTTGTGTGTTCTCATTTCGAACTGTTCGCGAGCCTTCTTGTTAACGTGCGGGGATCTGAGGACAGTGTACTTGTTAATACGTGTCGGAAGTGGGATGGGGCCCGATACCTTAGCGCCAGCCTTAAGAACTGTCTGGACGATTGCCTTCGAGCTCTGCTCGATGAGGTCTACGTCAAAGCCTCTCAACTTCACACGGATTCTTTCGTTTGCCATTTTAAAAAATCTCCAAAAATCAACAGGTCACCGGGGATGAGGCACCCCCGGTCGGACCTTAAGTTTAAAAATTGAATTTCAATCAGTCGAGGATTTCAGTAACCTGACCGGAAGCGACTGTTCTACCGCCCTCTCTGATAGCGAAGCGGAGACCCTTGTCCATTGCAACC
Organism: Anaerovoracaceae bacterium; assembly: GCA_963587105.1. Classification (GTDB taxonomy): domain Bacteria; phylum Spirochaetota; class Spirochaetia; order Sphaerochaetales; family Sphaerochaetaceae; genus Ornithospirochaeta. The sequence goes on from CAVACS010000046.1 coordinate 16,303, forward strand.
GGGTGGATGAGGTCGACGATGATTTCTGTGTGGTCACCAGGCATGATCATTTCCTTTCCTTCCGGAAGGTGGCATGTGCCTGTGATGTCAGTTGTTCTGAAATAGAACTGCGGTCTGTAACCGTCGAAGAACGGCGAGTGTCTACCACCCTCTTCCTTACTCAGTACATAAACAGTACCTCTGAACTTTGTGTGAGGTGTGATTGTGTTGGGCTTAGCAAGAACCTGGCCTCTGACGACTTCCTTCTTGTCGACGCCTCTGAGAAGAGCACCGATGTTATCACCAGCCTGTCCTTCATCGAGGAGCTTGTTGAACATTTCAACGCCTGTAACGACTGTGTTTCTTGTTTCCTTGATACCGACGATCTGTACGGGGTCGTTGACATGGACAACACCCTGTTCGACTCTACCTGTAACAACTGTTCCACGGCCAGAGATCGAGAAGATGTCTTCGATCGGCATGAGGAAAGGCTTGTCGACGCTTCTCTCCGGAAGCGGGATATAGCTGTCCATTGCGTCAAGAAGTTCGTCGATGCACTTTGTTGCCTCGGGATCATCGGGCTTTGTCATTGCTTCGTAAGCAGAACCCTTGATGACAGGGCAGTTAGCGCCGTCGAAACCATACTCTGTGAGAAGGTCTCTCATCTCTTCCTCTACGAGCTCGATGAGGTCGGGATCATCGACCTGGTCGCACTTGTTGATGAAAACGATGATTGCAGGAACACCAACCTGTCTGGCAAGAAGGATGTGCTCCTTTGTCTGAGCCATAGCACCGTCTGTTGCTGCGACGACGATGATAGCACCGTCCATCTGAGCAGCACCTGTGATCATGTTCTTGATGTAGTCAGCGTGACCCGGGCAGTCGACGTGAGCATAGTGTCTGTTCTTAGACTGATACTCGACGTGTCTTGTATTGATTGTGATACCACGCTCCTTCTCTTCTGGTGCATTGTCGATTGCATCATAAGCAAGGGCCTTGTCTCCAAACAGTCTAGCACAGTGCATTGTGATAGCTGCTGTGAGAGTGGTCTTACCATGGTCGACGTGACCGATGGTACCTACGTTTACGTGTGGCTTAGTTCTCTCGAATTTTTCCTTAGCCATCAGTTCCTCCTTGTGGCCTATGCCACAAATCAAAATAATATTTATAAAGGCCCAAGCCTTTACAGTTCCTTGAGACAACTGACTGCCAGGTAAGTAATTGTGAAGTTCCAGAGGTCGGCAGAAATCCTGACGACATACGTAATTACCGATAAAAAACTACTTCCGGAACCACCTCTATTGCACCGGGCAATCGGTTTGGCTCTTGCCGCAGAAGGCACAGCAAAGCCATGCATAACGGCGACACTTTGACTAATCTACTTGAATTTGTAGATATTGTCAACACTCTCTCTTATCTTGCGTTAACTCAAAAATTTAGGCCCGTAAAGCAGATGATGCAGCCCTCTCTTTACAGGACAGTCAAACTTCAAGCTTCATGATTCTGCATGAATGACTCTTGTTATCCCTGTCGTAGTTGATGCCGACAAGAAGGATCTCTCTCTTCGTGTTCTTCAATACC
>CAVACS010000047.1:0-17771 GCA_963587105.1 Anaerovoracaceae bacterium
TCTTATACCCAAAACGACATGTTCTTTTAAAAGTTAATTTGATGCGTATCTCCTACCGATTTAGTAAAATCAGTAAAATTCTAATATTTAACAGAAATCTATGCGGAGTAGACATCCTGTGCGACGGCGGCACAATTACAGGCCAGAAAGAATTCTGCAAGAAAAAGAAGAAATAATCTGAGCGCAATCCTTCCTTCTTTTGCATTGCTGACATGCCAGAGGAGAGCATAAACAACGCTCGGACAGATTTCGATACAATTCAGAATCTGTCTTTTTTTGTTTGATAACTTATTACATTAAAATATATTATAGAACACCGAAGCCGCGTGACAACACAGAATTGTGCGTTGCGTTATACCCGCGATATCCCGCACAGGGAAAGAGCAAAGACACAAACCTCTCCATTCGTTAAAGACTTGCATTCTCCTCGTAAAAGCATAGAAAACCGGGGTTCTGAGCCCCGGCTTTCGTAGAGAGAAAAGATAAGAAAGCTTCTTACCTGATGACCTTCTCCGTTTCGCCGTCGAAGAGATAGACGCTTTCATAGGGAATGTAGAATTCGATATCGCTGTCCATCTCCGGTGTGTCGTGAGGATTGACCTTGAGGATTGCCTTGCTGCCCTGGATGTCGATATAGACATTGGTATTGTCACCGAGAAGCTCGGTAAGCTCGACTGTGCACTTGATAGAGCAGCTGTCGCCTTCGTCGCGGAGAGCTGCAGCCTCGGGTCTGAAGCCGAAGACGATCTCCTTTCCTTCATAAGCCTTGAGATTCTCTGTGCCGAGCTTATGCGAGAGGTCGATGTCGTTGGAGCCGATCCTGATGTGGCCGTTCGTCACAGTCGCCCTGACGAAGTTCATCGGAGGCTCTCCGATGAAGCCTGCAACGAATACGTTGACAGGGTTGAAGTAGAGCTCGTAGGGAGTTCCTACCTGCTGGATGTATCCTTCCTTCATGACGACGATTCTGTCTGCCATCGTCATGGCTTCGGTCTGGTCATGTGTGACGTAGATTGTCGTTGCGCCCGTCTTCTTGTGGATTTCCGTGATTTCGGAACGCATCGTGACACGCTGCTTTGCATCGAGGTTCGAGAGCGGCTCGTCCATAAGGAAGATGTTGACCTTCCTGATGATGGCTCTTCCGACTGCAACACGCTGTCTCTGACCGCCGGAGAGTGCTTTGGGAAGACGATCGAGGTATTCTGTAAGTCCGAGAATGCCGGCGACGTTCATTACCTTCTCCTCGATGATATCCTCATCGATTCCCTCGAGGGTGAGGCCGAAGGCGAGATTGTCGTAGACAGTCATCTGAGGATAGAGTGCGTAGGACTGGAAGACCATTGCGATTCCCCTGTCCCTCGGGCCCTTCTCGTTGGCTCTCTCCCCGTTGATAAGGAAATCACCCTTGCTGATATCCTCAAGTCCTGCAATCATCCTCAGCGTCGTACTCTTACCGCAGCCGGAAGGTCCGACGAATACGATGAATTCACCCTTTTCGATCGAAAGGTTGAAATCATGGACGGCATGGAATCCGTTCGGATAGATCTTGTTTATGTCTTTGAAAATGAGGTATGGCATTACTCGCCTCCTTTAGCTTTTTTCTTTGCGTCTTCTATTATCTTCTGTCCGACATGCTTCATCTTTATGAAGAGAAGGTCGTACGCGAGATAAAAGAGCCCGAATGTGAAAGGTTCCTCTGCAGTTCCTTCACCGGTCAGTTTATAAAGCACTGTATTGAGTGCCGCATATGTGCAGTAGACGCAGAACATGACCAGAAATGCGTAGAGCACATTGAATATGAGCGACATGAATCCCTTTTTGGGGAACATCATCCATCTGTCATTCGAACCTGGAGGGTCTGCAAAGAACCTGAAGATGCTGTTCTCCAGTATATCCTTCACAAAGCCCATCACGAGGCACGTTACAAAAATCAGATCCAGGGTCGCGAGATAGACTCCCAGTCCCCAGACTACGAAATAGCAGACGACACCGCTGAACCAGAATTTGAGAAGAAGCGCCTTCGAGGTTGAAGTGAGCTTTATTCCGGATTTTGATTTATACCGGTTGAGCTCCTCCTCCGAATACTGAGGAGTATTCTCCTCGTTTGCATTCACCAGTTCCTCGACGAGCTTCTTCTTTTCGGTGTAGTCGACTCTTTCCTTCTTCGACATCAATCCTCCCCGGAGATATCGATAGCCTCCATCGAATCGTAGGAATCAACCTCGACCGATGTATTTATCTTCTTCAGAAGCTTCGAATAGACAGGAAGCAGCACTACAAGCCCTGCCGATACAGAGAGCAGGATTATGTGTGTATAGAGCATACTGTATGCCTTCGTCATATAGCTCTGGACCTTGACAGGATTCTCAGGAGCATTGACTGCTGCATAGATAAGACCTCTGTAGTGGATATCTGCATAGATGATTATCCCCGTCATGACAAAGAGGAGAATAAGCATCGGTTTGTTCACGGGTTTCCTGTGAGGGAATGTATTGAGGAAGCAGACAAGACTCAATATCGAGAAGAGCATCGTCGCAAAGCCGGCGAGTCCCATGCCTCTGCCCTGGACTATTGCCGTCGTATCAGATACGCAGGTGAGATTGAGGGCATAATAGAGGAATGTGATGAGGTACATCACAAGCGGAATGCGCTGGGGGTTACGCTTGAGCGCAACGATCTTCCTCCTGGACCACTCTTTTAATCCTTTTCTTTTCTGACTCATCAGTCGGCCTCCTTGACGATTCTCTTTGTCGTCTCCTTATCGAAGAAGTGCATCCTGTCGAAGGAAATCGATGCCACATCGCCTGATTTGTAGTCACACCAGCCGCGGAGCTTGCCGGTGATCTTGTCATACATCACGCCGTCGTTGACGATGTGTCCGTGCACGAGTGTATTCATGCCGAGGTTTTCGTTAGAGTTGACGCTGATCGTGATATCGTTGCCCTTCACGACATTCTCGGGTCTTACCCCCAGGACGATCTCCTTTCCGTTGTATGAGGAGAGAAGTACACTGTCCTCACTGTTGAGAGGCACTGTGAAGCCTCTGCCTGCAAGGGAGCTTCCCTTGACCTTCACATCGAAGAAGTTCATCGGAGGAAGGCCGATGAAGCCTGCGACGAAGATGTTCGCGGGTGTATCGTAAAGCTCGAGAGGAGTTCCTATCTGCTGGACATGTCCCATCGACATACAGACGATTCTGTCGGCAAGCGTCAGAGCCTCGGTCTGGTCATGTGTGACATAGAGCATCGTAGCCTTGAGTCTCTTATGAAGGAGAAGAATCTCCCTTCTTGTCGATCCTCTGAGTTTTGCGTCGAGGTTCGAGAGCGGCTCGTCGAAAAGGAAGACCTTCGGGGTACGGACGATGGCACGTCCCATTGCGACACGCTGTCTCTGTCCGCCGGAAAGCTGTGCCGGCTTCTTGTTCAGCTGGGTCGTGAGATTGAGAATCTCCGCAGCCGCAAGTACCTTCTTGTGGATGACATTGGGATTCTCCTTTCTGAGAGTGAGGGAGAATGCCATGTTCTCATATATCGTCATATGGCCGTAGAGTGCATAGTTCTGGAAGACCATTGCCATGTCCCTGTCCTTTGCCGGTGCCTGTGTGATATCCTTGCCGTCCAGAAGGAGGTGTCCGTTCGAGATATCCTCCAGTCCGGCGACCATTCTCAGCGTCGTGGACTTTCCGCAGCCCGAGGGGCCGACGAGGACGATGAGCTCCCCGTCCTTCACATCCAGGTTGAAATCGTAGACAGCCTGGACCTTGTTGTCATAAATCTTGTCGAGATGCTGTAGTTTGAGTTCTGCCATCAGTCTCTCCTTTTCTCTTCACCGAGAGTTGCGATGTATGCCTTGAGAGTTCTCGATCTCTTTATTCCGACCACTGCTCCGAGAAGGAGACTGAACCCCGAAATAAGAAGGTAGATGATACAGCGCATGAACTGTGCATTTCCCATGACGGCCGTCTGGACCGACTGGATAGTCACAGTAGAATTGTGGAACCTCACCGGGAGGATGAAGATCCTCACGATCTGGAAGATGCCGAGAGCGACCATCAACCAGCATTTCTTTTCATCATAATTCTTGACGCTTTCACAGGAAAGGAAGGCAAGAAGCATGAATACGAGGTTATATACAATCGAAGCTCCTATAAGGATGTTATAGTAGTTCCTGCTTGTGTCTATGTTGATCTTGTAGATGGAGACAAAGAAGAAGACGTCGAAGAGGATGGCAATGATGCACAGGTTCGAACTGAACTTGTTCTTTATATAGCGCATGCGGTCTTTGGTAATGAGGCTGTCGTCGATTTCTCTCATGCTTTTTCTCCCTCCTTTATGAGTCTCTGCTCTTCTTTCATGAGCTTTGTCTTCCATACTGCGTTGTACGCAAGGAGCCCCGCTGCAGAAAGACATAGAAGAGCAATTGCATAGTGGATGTCGAACCAGAATGTCGACTCCGTATATTTATGCTTGAAGACCTCTGCATGCATTTTAAGGGCCTCGAAGTCGACCATGAGCCACTGGCTTCTGTAGCTCTGAATCTCGATGTGTGACCATACTACGAGGAAAAGGGTAAAGATGACAAACAGTGCGATGGCACAGTAGTTACCGATGTAGTACCTGCGTCTCTTCGACGTCTGTGTCACGAAGAGAAAGACACCGAGAAGGATATAGACAATCGACATGATCAGGAAGCTTCTGTTGAAGTCCTGCATGTTGTAGTAGACGATGGAGCCTTCGACCATCGTTTCGGTGTGGTCGTTCGGATTCGTCATCGTCGTGTATAGACAGTCGTAGAGATCTGTCATGATGCCGAGAGAATAGATGAATACGATAACTCCGGCAAGAAGTGCGATATAACAGATTATGTTCTGAAATGTCATCTGTTTCTTATACATAACCGTTCCTCCTGGAAAGAATGCTCCGGGAAGGGGAATCCTCCCCGGGGCCTTTGTTTGTTTTTTAGTTGTTCAGGTTCTGATAGAACTTGAGAGCACGGTTCCATGCACTCTGCTTGTAGTAGAGGTACTGGATGCCGGACCATTCTGTCTTTACCTTCTCTGCACTCGATTGAGCATCAGATGCTCCGTCAAGTGTGTAACCGGATGTAATCTGGTTGACGAGGATGTTCGTTCCGCCCTTGGATGTGCTGAACTGGTTGATGAGTTCTGTAAATCCGTTGATTGCATCGAGCTCGACCTTCGTGTTCGGAAGAGTCGTCGGAATTGATGTGTACCACATGTTGTCGCAGACTGCGAGTTCGGGGTGCTTGATCGTTCCGAGAGCGATTGCGTTGGAGATGTGTGCAGCGCCTTCCTTACCGACCTCTACTGTGCACTGATATTCGAATGCCTGGCTCTTTGCGAACGAGAGTGTGGATCCGAGATACTGGCGTGCGAAGTTGGTGTAGTTGCCGCTCGCATACTGCCAGAGATATTCCTCTGTGATGTCTGCGATGACAGGCATCTCCTTGCCGTTGAAGCTGAATGTGACGTAGCTGCCGTCATCGTTCTTCTTGATGAACTCATCCGGACCGTAGCTCATCATGATCTGGCCTTCCTCGCTGAATGCGTAGTCGATGAGAGCGAGAGCTGCATAAAGCTTGTTGTCGTCCCCTGCGACGCCGGCCTTGCTGATTGCCCATCCGTCTGTCTTTACGCTTCTCCAGGATTCTGTGAATCTCATGTAGACGCCGTTCTCATCCGTTCCGTCATACCAGCGTGCGACAGGAACCATGACACACATATACTTCTCGCCGTCGGAGAGCTTAGTCTCATTGAGGAGAGTCTGTGTCTGGTTGTAGTCGTAGCTCATGAAGCCGAGATCGTTCTCGAGCATTGTCGAAGAGCTTTCCTTGCTGTTGTCGATAAAAGACTTGCTGATGAGGCCTTCCTTAGCCATTGCATTCATCTTCTCGAGTGCAAGATATGTGCTCTCTTCCTGGCGTGCATCACAGAGATTGCCTTCGCTGTCGAAGAAGAGGTAGTCCTGTCTTGATTCAAGACCTCTGACTCCGAAGAGTGTGCCTGCGAATCTGAAGAGGTCAACCTTTCTCTGGTTGTTGTTGTCTTCTCTTGAGAAGAGACCCTGCACGGAGTCGGTTCCGTTGAGTGTGTATGCGTTGGCAACGACACATCTCAGGAGAGCTACGAGCTCGTCTGCATCCCATGCTGCATCCTGACCTGCGAAGAGGTTGGATCTTGTTGTTCCGTAGTAGCCGTCATATGCTTCGTCGATATATTTTCTGAGCATGTTGACTGCTTCGACGCCTGTGACTGTTCCCTTTGCAAGAGCAGCATTCATCGTCTCTACGATGTTGCCTGCCTTGTCATAGTTCTTTGTAAGGGAGATGACCTTCGTTCCGTCGGAGCTGACTGCGTCGACTGTGACCTTGCCCGATGTCGGCATATAAGGTGTGTAGACAGCCTGAGCGAGTGTTCCGCACTTCTCTGCCGTGAATTCACCCTCGCCGTCGAGGAGCTTGACAAGCCAGTCTTCTCTCATGAGAGGCATTCTTTCGATATCGTTGACACCGTCGAAGTAAGGCGAGAAGTAGATGGCACCTGTTGTTGTGTCGCCTGTGATCGAGAGTCTTACGATCGGGTTAGCCTCGAGGTATGCCTTGAAGTTGGGCATGAGGTCGAGATACTCTGCGATGTTGACGAAGCTTCCCTTTACACCATACTCGTTGAGAGATGTAGCGTTGCCGGATACGAAGTCGACTTCATTCAGTCTTTCAGCCCAGAACTGAAGCTCCTTCTGAGCACTGTTGCCCTGGTACTTGTCTTCGAACTCGACACCGAGAATCTTCTCTACAGCAACCCAGGTCGGCTTGAGGTCGCCGGAACGGTAGATCACGCCTGCAAGCTCGACACCGCTTCCTGCTGTATCTGCATCGAATGCGATACCTGTCTTCTTGCTGTTATAACCTGTAGCCATCCTGAGGACGGTACCTTCAGCATAGAGGTCACTGAGTTTCTTTGTTTCTGCTGTTGTAGCAGGAGCGGCTGTTGTAGTCGTTGAAGTCGTAGTTGTGGTCGTTGCAGCAGGAGCAAGTTCCTTTTCGCCGCCTGCAAAAACCATAAGACAACACACAGCCATTAAAACAATAGCTAATGCTCTTTTCATTTGATATCCTCCAGTTTAAAAACTTTCTATTTTATTCCTTGACACCACCGACATTGACACCCTTTGCGAAATACTTCTGGATGAAAGGATATATGATGAGGATGGGGACAATCGAACATACAATGAGTGCGTAGATGACGCTGTCGGACGCATAGATCTCATTCCAGCCTGCCATGAACTCGCTGTCCGTATACTCCTCGAGCTTGAGTCTGATGAAGACCATGAGAGGATGCTCGTGGGAGTTGGAGATCATCTGGCGTGCCCAGAAGTAGCCGTTCCATCTCGAAATACCGAAGAAGAGAGCGACTGTGGCAATCGTGGATTTGCTCATCGGGATGTAGACCTTGCTCAGAACCTGGAATTCCGTAGCTCCGTCGACTATCGCGGCCTCTTCAATATCCTGCGGGACACCCTCGAAGGCATTACGCAGAAGGATGATGTTCATGGCTGCCATACCCATTGCTATGATGACAAGCCACTTGTCGTCTGTGATTCCGACACTGTTGAAGACCTTCTTCGTGCTCAGGTAGTTGAGATACTGCGGGACGATACCTGCACTGAACCACATCGTGAAGACGAGGAAGAAGTTGAACGTCTTACGGAACAGGAGTCTCTTCTTCGAGAGTGCATATGCACCGAGAATCGAGTAGCCGAGTGCCCAGATCGTTCCGAAGAGCGTTATGTAGAGCGTGTTTGAATATGCATTCCAGAACATGTTGTCTGTGAACATCAGCTTGAATGCATCGAACTGTATATCCTTCGGGAAGAGGACGACTTCGGAGTACTCGACTGCATGCTTACCGCTTATTGCCGATGAGATGGCATAGACGAAAGGATAGAGACAGCTTACTGCAAATATTGTAAGGAGCGTGTAGCTGATGATCTTGAAGATGAGTTCTGTCGTTTCGAGTTTTCTTTTCATTTTTCCACTCCTACTCAATAAAGCGAGACGTCAGATGCCTTTCTGGCTATCGTGTTGGCTCCGATGACGAGGAGCATGCCGATGACGTTGTTCATCATCTCCGCCGCGGATGCTATTCCCTTCATCGTTCCGGCGAGACCGTAACGCTGTGCGAATGTCGATACGACGTCGGCTGTAACATATGTGTTCTCATTATAGAGAAGAAGGACCTTTTCATATCCTATGCTCAGGAGAGATCCGATCTTGGTGATGAGCATGATGACGATTGTCGAAAGGATACACGGGATGACTACGTATCTCATCTGTGCCATCTTTCCCGCACCGTCGATCTGTGCAGCTTCATAGCTCGTCGGGCTGACTGCAATGATTGCGGCGAAATAGACGATCGAACCGTAACCTGCATCCTCCCAGATACCGCTGAGCTGGTAGATGCCTCTGAAGAAGTTGGGGTTATTGAGAAGACCCGCATTAGCAGTCTCGTGGCTGATAAGGCCGAGAGTTTCCAACAGCTGCGAGAGGACACCGTAGCTTGTCGTGATGGAGCCCTGCTTTACAAGCATGGTCACGAGAGATGTCATGACGACGGTCGACATGAACTTCGGCAGATATGTCATGACCTGGTAGATACTTCTTGCGATATTGGACCTTACCTCGTTGAAGAAGAGGGCAAGGATGATCGGCACCGGGAAGCCAAAGCAGAGGCCGTAGAACGAGAGAAGGAAGGTATTCCTGAGTGCTCTCCAGAACTCTGCAGAGAGTGCATCTCCTCCGACAAGGAGTCTTCTGAAGTACGAGAAGCCCGAGAAAAGCTGCTGTGATACGGGGAGGACCTCGTCAGAGACCTTGAAGCAGCTCAGAAGCTCGTACATCGGAAAATATCTCCAGAAAAGGAAGACAAGAAGCATCGGCACAAGCATGACGTAGAGACGCCAGTCCTTTACGATTGCACGTCCTACATGGAGCCAGTAGTGCTTCTCCACATCGTCTCTTACCTTCTGCTCACTGTTTTCGTGATAGGTTCCGGTACTCGCATCATAGTCAAGATAATCAGAAGCTGTGACCTTCATTCTTCTTCTCCTCTTCTTCTCTTTTCACTCTCACCAGGTATGCTATCTGGTCCTCGAATACGCCGTCCCTCGTACGGACGACAAGCGTGATTATCACAGCAAAGACTCCGCTGAGGGCGTCTGTCGTGATGAAACCCGGCACCATCGAGATATCAGATCCCATAACTAGCGATACAAGGCCCCTTCCCGTCTGCATCAGGAGCGCCGTCAGTACGGCACCCAAGGCCGAAAGGAGGAAGCTCTCTCTTACTCTTTCCTTACCGGCAGCCTTCAGATATGGATAAACCAGCACCGAGAGCATATTGCCGATGACATAGATGATCGTCTGCCCCCACCCCGCCGAGAATGCGAATGAGGTGAAAAGCCCGCCCAGTGCCGCATAAATGACACCGAAGAGAGACCATCTCATGTAGATTATAAACGAAAGTGCGGGAACCAGGGAAAGAATATAAGGCTGTTCCTTGAACCATGACGAACCTGCCTTCACTATCAGGGTCTCGAAGACTCCGAGCATGACAACCCATATCATAAGGTCGACAGATTTGTACCTTGTAAGACTCTTCTCTTTCTCCATCGCTCTTCCATAATCCAATTTATCTTAAATTGCACTTTTCCGCCCCGCAAACAGTGGTCGTAACTGTTCATAGAGTAGTCAGAATCGTGCAACAACCGCTTCTACTCTTCAACAAGGAGTCTCTTCACTCCCGAGACAACCACGTTCTCGAGCTTGAGGGATGCAAAGCGGACCCTGACGCCCTTCTCCCTGACATCCGGAAGCCCCTTATACATCTCCGAGACTCCGGGCTTTGTATCGGACTCGGGATCGACAGCGAAGAAGGAGTTTCTGATGACGACGCCTTCTATCGGAGACTCGGGAAGTCCGACTATGAATCCCGCCGAGCTCCGGCACCCTGTCGCCGTTACATTCTCGATCAATATGTTCCTGATACGGGGAGTATCTGCCGAGACGGGAAGCGGATCGAGGGAGAAGAGACCCTCGTCAGTCGCTCCGCACTTATAATACATATTGAATGTAAAGGGACAGAGACAGCCGTCGACCGAGATATTCCTGAACGTCAGATTCTCGATGAGGCCTCCCCTTCCGCGCCTTGTCTTTATTCTTATGCCCCTGTCTGTTCCGATGAAATTGCAGTTGGAGAATACCACGTCCTTTATGCCGGCCGCAGTCTCGCTTCCGATGACAGCCCCGCCGTGTGCAGACGATACGGTACATGAGTCGACAAGTACGTCGTGCGTCGGGCTGTCGGCCCTGAGACCGTCCTCTCCGGCTCCGCTCTTAATGCATATTCCGTCATCACCGACGTTTATATAGCAGCCCCTGATTGTGACATGCGTACAGCTGTCGACGTCGATGGCATCGGTGTTCGGGCTGTCTGCGGGATTGAATATCGTAATTGAATCAATTGTCACGTTGTCGGAGAAAATGGGATGGATCGTCCAGAAGGGGGACTCGATGACCTTGATCCCCCTGAGCGTGACATTGCGGCACCTGTTGAACTGCACGAATGCAGGACGCAGGAACTGCATCTGCCTTCCGCCGCCGCCCGAAGGATCCTTCTCGTATCCGGGATTGAGGACGGCAAGCCTCTTCTCATAGTCCTTTTCGGGGCCTGCTCCGCGTTTCTTCTTATCCCACAGGATATTCCACCACGCCCTTCCGCTTCCGTCGACGACACCGCCGCCTTCGACAGTCACGTTCTCGGCATTCTCGGCATAGATCAAAGGATGCATTGCGTAGCATCTGACACCCTCCCATCTCGTATAGACGGGAAGATAGCGCTCGGGTTCGGGAATGAACTTGAGCACAGCACCATACTCAATGATGAGGGTCGTATCTGATTTGAGGGTAATCGGACCTGTCAGCCATATGCCCGCAGGTACACTTACAGTCACACCGGGCTCTCTGAGTGCTTCTTCGAAGGCCTTCGAGTTATCCCATGAGCCGTCACCTCTGGCTCCGAATTCGGTTATGCTGACAGTCTTTCTGAAATTCATACTGTAAAATTCTGTCGTGATTCGATAAAATTATAACGTTCACTCGTTGGATAAAAACGCATTCAAAATGTGCCATTTTTTAACATATCCGAACTGCAACTCAAGAGTTTACATAAACTTAACATTGTTAAAAATCGCTTTCGTCATACTTTTGCACAATTCCTGCCGAGACAAAGAGAACACAAGAAGCCGGAAACATTACAGATACGGAACCATGTACGGAGGAAGATAGACGATGCTGTCTTTGACCATGAAGCTCCGGGGGTGGATGACATATGCCTCACCGATTCTCTTCCTGTATTTTTCAATGAATCTTTCTAAGGATACTATCGAGTAGTTCGTTCCTGATTTCACCTCTATCGGGTACATTCTGTATTTCAGGGAACTGTTGTTGGAGATTATGAAATCTATCTCAATGTCATTTCTTCGTTTTTCCGCATTGTACTGTGTATAAAAATAGAGTTTATGGCCGCCTGCAACCAGCATCTGCGCAATAACATTCTCGTAAAACATCCCCTCGTTGAGGGAGAGTCTGTCATTGAGTATCTGTCTGTATACACCATCTTCAAGAAGGGCATTCTCATCAAAGGCCTGGCTGAAGAGCAGTCCGGTATCTGAAAGGTAACATCTGACAAAAGCTTCATCCGTATTCAGTCCCAGTGCTGCGGAGGGCTCAGATGTACGGAAACACTGGTTCGTTATCATGGCCTCTCTCAGCCAGAAGAGTGCATCAGAAGCATCCAGGGAGTCAGCCCTGGCGCCGACGTCTTTAAAGACAACACGTTTTTCATGGCTTGAAAGACGCGAAGGAATTTCGTCAAACATTGCGGCAGCGACACTCTTGTATCTCCTGTCTATCTTCATTATATCGCTGTGATAGATTCTGAGGATATTTCTCTTCGCCGCATCCGAAGAACCGAAATTCTTCTGTTCATCAATGAAAGCGGCGACAGACTGCGGCATCCCCCCGACAAGCATATACTGTCTAAAGAGGAGCATGGCCTTGTTGTGCAGGGCTCTGTCGAGAGGAACTCTCCTGTCATAGCAGTGCTTTATGTATTCGAGAATCGGAGCCTCTCCCATGGCCCGGCAGAACTCCTCATAATCCATCGGATACATCCTCAGACTGTCCTCTTCTGAAGGAATCACGATATCTTTCACGTTTTCCCTTATCGATATGAGGGATCCTGTCGAAATGTAGTCATATCTTCCATCGGCTACAAGGTATTTCGTTGCCGACCTTGCAAAGGGAAACGCCTGGACTTCATCGAAGACAATGACGGAGCGTCTTCTTACGAGATTAACCCGGTAGTAAGTGGAAAGAAGCATGAAAAGAGTATCCAGATCATTCATATGTTCGAGAAAATATTTCTCGACAGTTGCATTCTTCTTCGCGAAGTCGATGATGATGTAACTGTCATACTCTTTTTTCGCGAATTCTTCGACAACCGTAGACTTTCCAATTCTGCGCGCGCCTTCAATAAGAATCGAAGTGGCTCCCCGGCTCTCATCCTTCCATTTTTTCAGTTTCTGATAAATCTTTCTTTCAAATAACATTATTTACAACCCATTAAATGATTGTCAAACAGATTTGCAAAAAACGCAATATTAATAACTCAAGTATTTTGCAAAAAACGCATATTTGCAACACTCTGATATTTGCAAATAACGCAATATTAGGAGTGATGATGTTGATGATGACATGATCTTCGAAAGTTGATAAATAAACCTTCAAAGTTGATAAATAAACATTATAAAGTTGATAAATAAGTTGACAGATTCCAGCTTTCAGGTTGATAAATAAGATATCAATTCTGTGGAGGTATGTCATGGGTATGAAGGAAAAGGTTCTGGAACTGCTGAAATATGAAAGCGAACAGGAATGGTTCGAATTTAAGGAAAACTGGTTCAGTCCCGACGCCCTCGGGGAATATGTGTCGGCCATTTCAAATGCCGCGGCTTTCCATTATCAGCCGGAAGGCTACTTCATATGGGGAGTAGAAGACAAAACTCACAGGATCGTCGGAACGAGATTCAGCCAGTACTGCAATTACAACAGTGAGCCGTACCAGAACTACCTTGCAAGGAACCTCTATCCAAGCATAGATTTCAAATTCGAAGATATCGAGATAGATGGAAAGAAGGTCGTTGTTCTCATCATACCCGCAGCCTCCGATGTTCCGACGGCATACAAGGATAAGCGGTACATACGCATAGGAAGTTCGAAGACAAGCATCAGGAATTATCCGAAGAGAGAAATACATCTCTTCAGAATCCTTGACGGAAGGGCAAGCACAATAGAGACCCAGCCTTCGGAATACCAGAATCTCACATTCAGGAAACTCTTCGGCTATTACGGTTCAAGGGGGATTATTCTCAAAGAAGAGACATTCGAAAAGAATCTGAGACTACGTACGAAGAACGGCGAATACAATGTTATGGCCCAGCTGCTTTCGGATGATTCGCACATTCCTCTGCGTGTATCCATTTTCGAAGGAAAAACAAAGACCTCAAGACTTATATCGGTACGTGAATTCGGCGGCAACTGCATTCTCTATACCCTCGAGAATCTCATATTCTACGGAGATGCCCTTAATCTTGTTCAGACTGACGAGACAGAAAGGAACGTTGAAAGAAAGGAAAGCTCCCTCTTCAACGGCGATGCCTACCGGGAAGCTGTCGTGAATGCGGTTCTGCACAATTACTGGGCGGGACTCCAGGCTCCCATGATCTCTGTTTTCTCGGACAGAATAGAAATCCTTTCACGCGGCTCCCTTGCACCAGCCCAGACGATAGACGGTTTCTACAGGGGAGAATCAGTGCCTGTGAATGAGAAGCTGTCTGAGATTTTCCTGCAGTTGCACATAAGCGAGAAGTCGGGACGCGGCGTTCCGATTATCATAGAGGCCTGTGGCAGGGATGGAGTAACATTCACTGAAACATCCATAATCGTCACCATACCGTTCTCCAGAGTGAAGATATCCGGAGACAGAAGCAGAAGTGAGGATGGAAACACCACAGGCAAAAAAGATACGTCAGACAGCCGGGACGAACTGAACCCGAGAAGAAAGGAAATTCTTGAGATAATCGGCGATAATCCGGAAATATCGAAATCGGGACTGTCGAAGGAACTCGGAATCAGCACGACGGCCGTAAGCAACAATATCTCATATCTGCGCGGCAACGGCTATATCGAAAGAACGGGAAGGACGAAGGGAGGAAAATGGAAGGTCATCCGCTTCAGATAAGAGAGGCATAGTCTCATACGAGAAAAGGCACCTCTCCCCGCGTCGGAAACGGTGCCTCTTTTTCTGTAGTCATTACACTCAGTTTTTCTTCTTTACACTTTTTGTAACAACTATGTCGCTCTCCAGGTTACAGACGCGGCTGATGATTATCGTTCCAGCCTCAACAGGAGCGTCCAGGACAGTCTTCTTTATCTCGTCCATGACCCGATAGATCATATCCTTCGGAATGGCCTTTGTCGTTCTTACAGATGCAAGCGGAAGCTCTCCGCCTCTCACGAGTACGGAGGAGGCAATCGTCCTCATGGGGCTTGTAAGCTCCTGGGTCACGTAGTCGATTCCCTTCTTACATTTGTTACCGGATGCCGATACGAACTTCCCGTTCTCGATTTCAACCATTATGTCGCAGCCGTTCGGGCAGCATATACATGTATAAAGCTTCGTCATAGTACACACACCTCCACTGAGCCTTCGTCCCTGATAAGGGAGCCGTCGACCTCCATCTCGATCATCGTAGCCGGAATCGCCTTTCTGATCTTCTTCTCGGCGATCGTACGTCCCTCCTGTCTTAAGACAATTGTACAGGGTGAGAACTGGCTTCTTACACGAAGAGAAAGAAGGAATTTATCCGAGGATGTTATTCTCTGCGGAATCACATGTCCGATACCGTTACCCTTATTCAGAAGAATGTCTCTTGTTGCCTTTATATCTCCATCAAGATAGCGCCTGACACTGGATGCGAGATTCTCGCTCTCCCTTGTAACTGCATCCGCAAGGTCATGTACGTGCAGTACGTTGCCGCAGCTGAATATGCCGCTTGATGACGTTTCGTAATGCTCGTCGACGACGGCGCCGCTTGTAGCGGGGTCGATGGCGATCGATGCATTCTCGAGAAGCGTGTTCTCCGGAATGAGGCCGACCGAGAGTATGAGTGTGTCACAGGGATAGTACTTTCCGCTTCCGGGAATCGGAGATCTCTTTTCGTCCACTTCGCTGACCTCCACTCCCTCGATTCTCTCCCTTCCGTAGATCTTCGTGACCGTATGGCTGAGATAGAGAGGAATGTCGTAATCGTAGAGACACTGGACGATGTTTCTCGGTAGTCCGTTCGGAGTCGGCATGAGCTCGAAGACTGCACTGACCTTCGCTCCCTCGAGTGTGAGACGGCGTGCCATGATAAGGCCGATGTCTCCCGAGCCGAGGATGATCACGTTCTTTCCCGGCATCCTGTTGTAGAGGTTCATATAAGCCTGTGCAGTTCCTGCAGTATAGACGCCGGCGGGTCTCTCTCCAAGAAGAGCGATGCTTCCGGCACTTCTCTCCTTGCATCCCATTGCAAGAATTACGGATTTCGCCTCATATTCAGTCACGCCCTCCCTTGTAGATACTACAACACATCTATCGGGAGTGATCTTCATGACGGTGGCATTCGTCATGTAGGGAACACCCTCCTTCTCGATCTCGGTTATGAAGTGCGATGCATATTCGGGGCCCGAGAGATTCTCGCCGAATCTGTCGAGGCCGAAGCCGTCATGGATGCACTGTCTCAGGATTCCCCCGAGGTAGGCCTCCCTCTCGAGTATGATTATGTTCTTCACTCCGCTTTTCCAGAGAGCGAGTGCAGCGCTCAGTCCCGCAGGACCGCCGCCTATGATGACACAGTCCACTTTCCTGTTCATTTCTCTTCCCTCCTCATCTCGCCGCTTATAATCCATGATCCGGGGAATGAATAGCAGATATCACTGCTCTTCTTTCCAGTCTCCTTCTCGATGAGATCATATATCTTCATCTGGCAGAAACCGCCCTGGCACTGTCCCATCATCGCCCTCGTCCTGTATTTGATACCGGTGAGCGTACTCACTCCGAGGGGATTGTGGATTGCGTTGATGACTTCCTTCTTCGTCACCTCCTCGCAGGAGCATACGAGCTCTCCCCAGTCGGGATCCTCCTTGATGAGAGCATTCTTCTCATCGTCGGAAAGCTCGGAGAACTTCACTTTTCTGGGATTGACCGGGTCGAAGTCCGGGTTCGGAATAAAGTCCTCCCTCTCCCTCATCTTCTCCACGACATACTGAGCAAGAGGAACGCTTCCTGTGAGGCCCGGGCTCTCGATTCCGATAAGGGAAACAAAATTCGGAGCCTTATCGTCACGTATGTCTATCTGCCAGTCGATGACAGCACCCTTCTCATCCACAGCCTTGGGCTGTATACCGGAGAAGATACGGATCCTGTCACGTGGCGAGATATGAGGCCAGAGCTTTGCTCCCTCCCTGGCGAGAGACTCGATCTTTCCTTCGGGAACGCCGTAGTAAAGAGGATCTGAGGTATTCTCCGCATCGGGACCGATTGTGACGTTGCCGTCGATTGTCGGCGTTATGTGGATACCCATATAGACGTTTGACGGAACGGGATAGACGGGAAGAGGAAGAAGAGAACCCATCCTCTTATTGAGGATAATGTAGTTGCTTCTCGAATATATGACCCTGTAGTCGTCAAGTCCTACAAATGACGATACCTCTTCAGCCCCGAGGCCTGCCGCATTGACGACCCAGCGTGTCTCGAACTCGTCTCCAGTCTCTGTCGTCACTCTGTAGAGGGAATTCTCCCTCCTCACTCCCGTGACCTTATGGCCGAAGTAGAAATCGACGCCGTTCTTCTTCGCATTCTCCGCAAGAGCTATCGTATAGAGGAAGGGATCCATGATTCCGCTGGACTCGGAGAGGAGTGCAAACTCTCCCACAACTGCAGGGCAGATCCTATGGAGCTCCTCCTTGTCGATCATCCTCAGTCCCGTCGAGCCGTTGACCAAGCCCTGCTCGAGTGTTTTCTCCAGCTGCTTTCTGTCCTCTTCGGTGTTGCCGACAAGGACCTTGCCACACCGCTTGAAGGGAAAGCCCAGCTCATCTGAGAGCTGCTGCATCATCCTGTTTCCGGCGACGCAGCACTTCGCCTTCATACTCCCCGTCGGGTTTGCAAAGCCGCCGTGAACGACAGCGGAGTTACGTCCGCTTGTCTCGTTGCATACATCCCAGTTTTTCTCAAGAACCGCTGTTCTGATCCTGTAGCGTGAGAGTTCGCGGGCGACGGCGGAGCCCACCACACCGGAGCCGATCACAATACAGTCATACTGTGTTTTCATTTAAAACTCCTTGTCAGCGGAAACCCCAGGGCCTGCCCCGTGGGAGGAGCTGACTAATAATTCAAAATACCTCCAGAAACAGCCCGAACTGAGCCGTTCTGGAGTGGAGATAAAACGCCTTTAAGGCCCACTTCTCCTGCGGTAACGGGGTCTCTCTCCCCGACGTCCTTCGCCAATGTTACGGAAGGTTTCTCGTCCGCATCACCCTGTACCCATCAGAACTGTTTAAACACGGACCGTAGAGCGAAGGGCTAGGAC